>JAATVS010000557.1 GCA_014523695.1 Nitrososphaerales archaeon TH5895 | reverse complement strand
CTTGAATGGATTGGCGGTTTCGAAATCTCCAGCCATCAGAGCATCAAAAAAAGTAGCACCAGCACCATCAATCTCTGGACCAATTCCTCCAAGATCCCCCTCAACTATACCGTATATTCCATACTCTTCGATCTTTGCAGGATCATAATTATACTGCCAGGTGCCTGATGCTCCTGCTACGATCTTTGCGTTGCTTCCATTGTCCTTTTTTGCCTTGGAGATTCGCCTATGTAAATCTCTACAATAAAATTCGTCATAAGACATGTGTTTGCGTCCGTACGTGAAGGTCATGGTGACTGGTCCCATGCCAAGTGGGTCCATCTCGTATGTACCAACGACCTGAGTTTCAGGTCCTATGAATTTCTCTATGTAATCGGGGTGAGCCACAACGACATCTTCCCTACTGTAGCCGTCCCTGATGAGCGAAGACTCGACCTTTCTCAATCCATAAGGAGCATATTTTGCCACTCCATTAATATTCTCAATTGGATTGCAGATGAAATCAAACAGTATCCTCGGCGTTATCTGCTGACCGAGTATCTTGTACAACAATGACGAAGGATCTCTTTTAACGTCAATAGCAGGAGCGCAACCAAAGAATGACGCCAGTGATATTCCTCTGTACGGTGACATCAATGTTCTGTCAGCAGTGAGTACTACTTTTGGATGTTTCATGAAATGATATTACGCCGGTCCCTAAGCATATGCATTTCACAGGGATAGATATTAAGTTTTTCAATTTGGCCTTGTTTTTTGAAAAAAAATCCAATAGAACACGGAAGACTCATTTAAATGAACAATCATAGCGACACAGATTCCAAGTCGTGTCAAGCGCTTCGAAGTCCGTGAGTCCTCTGCTGCATTCCTCACAGATTGATCGTATCAAGGTACACATGAATAATTGACGTAGATAATGTCAGATCTACAACGAGAACACTAAGCTAACCAAATATGTCTTATGAATTCCTACCAGAAGTAGCCGATTTGAGGTCAATACCTATATTGATGATCAAAAATCATATCTATTCTAGGATTTACCTCCGTCGGCAATGTTACAGACTAGTTATTAATCCATACGTCTCGCAACTGAAATGTTGTCCTTGATTCCAAGCAGTTTAAATTTATACCTACCCTCATAGAGCCTTGTATAGAATTCCGCGTAGCTGGCTGCAGCTTGGAACGTAACAAACGTTACCCTCAATTCAGGAATCACTGTCCTCTTTCCATCTCGATCGAACGTTTCAAGTACATAACGCCTAGGTAATTTTCTTGCCTGTTTCATAATGAAGTATATCATTATCAATAGAAAAGCAACAGCTGATAGGAATACCATTACAGCCCCAAACTCCTTCGAAAAGGTTAATACATGAGATACTAGATTTTCGTTGAGCCATTTATACGAGATTTCGATACTTTTAAAAAACAAGCTAACGATGACGTCATACATATTATCTCATGACCTCCTCAGTAACTATCCATCTCCTATCTACTATAATAGCGTAGCTATCACAACTGTGAAGGCGACGATATCCATTCTTATTTTTCAAACGGATTATTATGCCAAGAATGTCTTAGGGTATCGTTATCATTCGAATTGGTCAACCTTCTGTTATCAAACTTATTTCTTTGCACCTAGTGATCTGTTCTTTAACCTAAGCTGGCTGCCTCTGCATTTTCTGCAACGCTGTGCAGATATCGGATTCCTTCCACCGCACTTGAAACATATCTTAAAGAAAAGTCTGCGTTGCTGAGCAATTTGTTTCTTTGTAGCGTCGGTTATTGGCATAATATAATCAATGTAAGTTATCGTCCGATAATTTCTAGCTTTCCATACGGTTAGGCATTCTCAGAGTATGCCCCGGTTGCTGCTTCTACGTGCAGATTAATGATGCGCCAGTAGTGATACGCTGAAAGACCAGGCGCGTCTGGTCGGGATTTGCACCAACTTGTGGATCAGGATCAGAATTATACGGACGATCCATTCGATGTTATTCGATTTTATCTGACCGGATTCGATCCGGTCCACACAGATGTGTTTGAAGTCAATTACCATAAGAACGCAATTTTGGATGACCCTACCAATACATCATACCCTATTTAGCCAGGCCGTTCAAAGGCCGTAGCAGGAGGACACTATCTGCTCACAGCACCCCTTACGCCAGGTCAGCATATTGTACGTTTCGGTAGTAAGGTCGAGGTACCCGGCAACGAGGATTCGATAGAGTTTATACAAAGAAGATATTCATAAGTATCCATCCCGCATAAAATTTCCGCCCGTCCGTGGAGATCTTCGGTTTCCTACCTCTCTAGAGGTAGCACTAGAATGTGCCCTAGCTTGCAAGATCCCTGATAATTGATTAAAAAGTGTCCCTTTCCTTGTTGCGTACAATTTAGCGTGGGTAATTGCTCCACGACTGATAGCAATTGGATTATCCTCATAAGCGAGAAAAGTCGAGATAATTTCCGATTTTAAACACGGGGTCTCCTCATTAATGAAGCAGATCCTTAAGACGATTATCACTACCGACCCCTCTGTACGTAAATCCTCGGAGTGCAAACCAATATAGCTGGCTGGCGCTGATATATTCTGCGATGTTCCCTCGGGTAAAAAGATAAAATTCGGAAACAACTGCTGTATTGACAGTTGCAACTGGAAAAGCTGGCGAAAAGCCTAATGCATTTCTTGACGACCTACAAGAGTTTAAAGGAGTAGGTCGTGTAAATGTTGAGTATCGAAAGATATGACTACGGCTGATAGACTTGTCCGAAGGAATCTGAGTCACAACCGTTGAATTTGATGTTGAATTTCCAGAACATGCCATTTTTAACCCCTCGCCTCTATATTGTAAGGCCCTAGCAGACGGATTATATTTTTCCTAGACTCCTGCAGAAACAGATGCAACAGATAAGAGGAAAGCAAGGACCCCATCGAGTGTATAACGATTAGACAATCTTCTTGGGTGTTTAATGATCATGAGCACCACAATTAAGGGAAACCAATTGAACGTTAGGACGCCATTATTCATGCGACTCCATTTCATGAATTGCATGATATTTTGACACGAGTGTTGATCTTTATATCAAAAGTTTATTAATTTGGCTCATACATCATAAATAATGATTCGCAAAGGAGATGAATATATATTATCCAATGGCTGTAAACTCTACAGAGCCGATAAAAAAACCGTCGAGGCTTATTGGAAATGGATATGTGACTTGTCGAAAAATGACAATCCATTTTTGAACAATAACGGACATAAAGACGAAGTACAGCCTAATAGGGGGGATAAAATGTTCTTTTTAAGTCCCGCAGATTCTGGCATATCTGACAGAAAATGCAAAGTTCCTTTGGGTTATAAAATTCTGATCCCTTCCCTTTGTGTTGTGGCAACAGGTGCAACTAAAGAAGGTGGCGAAAAACCTAATGCAAAGCTTGAAGACCTCATACGTTTGAATAATGTAGATCAACGTTGTATAGAATTTCGAAGTGTCGAAATAGACAAAGAACAAATACCTGAAGAGTTTTTGAAGGAGTGCAGGTATAGTAGCAGAGAGGAAGAATTTCCAGTTCACTTTCCAAAGGACCACCCCATCTTTAACGCTACATCAGGAGATTGTAAGGCTGTAGCAGATGGAGTTTATCTTATTTTGGAATGTCCCTCAGAATCGGACAAGAGTGAGCTCAAGATACACTTTAAAGGGACGATCGATTTAAAGTTAAAATCCGAAGGTGAGGAAAGCTTAGAGACGACTAATTATACAGAGGATGTTACGTATACCCTAGCACGGAAAGCGGATTAGAGAATTAAATTCTGCAATCAACTTCATCTTTTCATCACGACCAGCGTAGTAAATGCTGCATTGTCATCAGCCCACGGTTTATTAACTATATCTACTTTATGTTCAGCTCGCGCGAGTTGTGTTGTAAGCAGATAATGTCCGCCGCACGGCCCTTGAGGGGTCTTAGGATATTGCTTGCAGCAGTCCAAAGTTTATTAATCATAGGATTTTGTTCCTATTGATGGCCAGTGATAACCTGAGTCGCGCTACACAGGAAGTTGTACAGGACTATTTCAGATGGCTTTGCAAATTTTCTAGATCTACCAATCCAGCAATACATAATGATGGAGATAGAACAATAGCTGCCAATAAATCGAATCCTAGAGGAGATGAATATATATTTCTCACCCCCGTGATAAGTGGAGCCTTTCACCGGGAATTAGGCACAATCCAGCGCGGAAAGAAACTTCTGATAACTTCCCTTAGCTTCATCGGTTGTGAAGCTGAACGTCCTGGTTCGGATGTTTCTCAACTGTACAAGTTTGCAGATGTAGATCACGACAATATAGAATATCGCCGTATCGAGATCGACGGAAGACCGCTAGTGGGGGATCTGGAAAATCGGTTCAGGGTACGGACGGATCCTTTTGAAGTTGAATTCCCGGAGAAAGCCCTTTTCGGGGCTCGTAAGGGAGTGTCGATGGCTGTGGCGGACGGGATTTATATTGTTTGGGGACCCGGCAAAGGTAAGCACGAGATACATGTTGAAGGAAAAATAGATCTCCCCGACGAGGAGGAGGACAGCTTAGATACCTCACCTTTCACAGAGTTCTACACGTACACTTTTGGAGTAGAGTAATTTCTGGTAACATGCTTTTGGCCGACACCCCTCTCCTTAGATAAGATTGAGTATTATACTAGATAGAGTGGCTATCATCAGGAACGTTCAGGATATGATGGAAGAATTAATATCATATTACTGATACTGGTTTGAGAATTGAAAGTTAGTATAATCAGACCCTCCGAAAATTTTCTAGGTATGTCCTATAGTGAATGGGTGATGACCTGGTGTAATTGGCTGTTTTCCGAAGATCCTGATACGTATGATGGGGGGGATATATTATTCCTTAGAGGAAACGTAGATTATCTCCCTGTCAATGATTCTGGTGTAGGGCCGCGCTTCATTGATCCTGAAGCAATCTATGACAGGACAGGGCAAAATGGTCAGACTATTTTTGAACGAACGGCCATCTTAGTTCCTGTGATGGTTGCGATGCTAGTAATGGAGGAGCTATACGAAGGAAGAATACTTAGGACACCGGAGCAGCTACGATATAACGCGAATCTAGATATTCATAAATGTGGACCCGTATGGGCTACGATCATGAAAAAAGGAGAAGCGAAACCACACAAAATCGTGAACAATCTTAAGTACTACTACGTTGCAACTCCTTTATTCAAGTTGGATGTTCCAGAAAGCAGCTCCTTGAAAGACAAGGCCGATATAACATACGACCCTGGAAATTACGACATGGCCGCTGCGGGCATTTTCTTGCTAATCAAATCGCTTCCGCCCTCGACATATCGTATTAATTTTGGCGGTATAACTGGAGCATATCACACCGATTCTGTTTATGATATTACAATTCGAGGAAAAAGAAAGGAAACTTTGAAAGATATTTCTGCTAGACGTTTCGTCAAGCGCAGATGGATGCGTCTGCCATAAGGTAACAGCTCCTCCGTTTTAGTAAAAATGAAGAACTTACAAGACGGAATTTATTATCGTAGGCGTCAGTTGAACGAGTTAGGACGGGGTAATAGCAAGTCTAGGAATGATTGTTTTGCGATCGCGTTCCTACGAATTTCTGACAGTCTAACATCATCAGAGATTGGCGAATACCTAAAGGGTCTTTGGCAGATGTATTTAGACCTTAAGAAAGGTGTTGTTGGTGATCTGAAGGGCCATCATGTGCCGTCAGGAGACTTGTCTGTTCTTCTCGGTTATGGTCCGACTATTTTCACGATTCCCGGAATAACTAAGAAAATACCTAGGGACCTTAG
>JAATVS010000556.1 GCA_014523695.1 Nitrososphaerales archaeon TH5895 | reverse complement strand
TATAAGCCCTTTTTTTCTTACTATAATGTAATCTGAATTAATAACTCTTGACACCTTACCAATTCTTTTCCCAACTGAATCATAAACATAAGCATCTTCATACATGTAGAGAGGTCAGCTGGTCCTTGCTACTTATACTATTTAATCATTACAACGTATTAATAGCCATGAAATAGCGTTTATCAATGATACCAGCAATCGAGTATATGATTTTGGTCTTAGTGGGACGCGATGAGTTATAAGAGATCTATCATCGCAATAAGTTAGTCTAAGAAAGTATTTTCTTGGTATCAATTGACTTATGCTTTAAGTTTCAGAAATGCTTCACAATGTGAAATATTTTGGCTACTTCTATCCACATACCATAATTAAGTAGCCGAATTACTGAGATTTCTTCCATACTTAATCATTGCTTTTGTACCTCCTAATAAGCATCCTGCATCTAACTAATTTGACGTGTCGTTTGTCGTAACGGTTTGGTTCGAAGTCGTATTTTCATCATTTGTAATCTTTCTTTTTGGTATACCCTTTGAGCTGCAGTATCGGTAAAGTTACTGCATAATGTATATTAGCAGCAGTCCAATTTTCTATTTCAGCAGATGATAGAATATCTGTCTGGTTCGATTACTGTTACGAATGCATAACTCATGGCTGATGAATTCAGGGGAACCGCCAAACCTGATGCCCGATAATGAAATTCAATTCAAGCCCTTTTATTCATGCATGGCCCTATACAGATTGCAAATATTTTTCTGTAATTTTGTTATTAAAAATTATATACGAATCGTTTTCCACAATTTTATGAGCTGAAGGAAGAACTCTAGAAATGTACAGCTGAATTTATTAAATTTAAGGATCAAATTAGTTTGATATTATTGGTCTCCACTATATGGACAGGCAGCATCTCGTTTGGACTAGTGAATGTTCCTGTCAAGCTTTATACTACGATCGATACTTCAAAGGATTTTTCGTTTAATCAACTTGATAAAGAGGGACACAGGATACGATACAAGAAATGGTGCCCGGTCGAAGAAAGGGAAGTTGAATATTCTGAAATAAAAAAGGGGTACGAGATCGCAAAGGATCAGTACGTAGTAATTGAAACACAAGATATAGAAAAAATTGCTGTGGAAAGTACAAGGACCATAAACATCAAAGAATTTATCGACGAACGAGAACTTGACCCACTTTTTGTGGAAAAGAGCTACTACATCGCTCCTGACTCCTCAGATAAGAGAAGCAGAAAGAAAGCAAAGGCTAATCCTGCACCAACCGTTCAAGATAAAGCTTATTCTCTGCTAGTGAAAGTTTTGCACGATACGAAAAAAGCTGCAATAGGTAAAGTAGTTTTAAGAGGGGAGAAAGAGCGCTTAGTTGCTATAAGAGCCTATCAAAGGGGGCTTGTCCTACACACACTTCATTATTTGAATGAAATAAAACCGCTTGAGGCTATTACAGAGATATCAGAGGCCAAGGTTCCGCCTATTGACGAAAAGGAAAGGTCATTGGGCCATTTGTTAGTAGAAAACTTAACGAGTAAAGACTTCGATATATCCCGTTACCATGACGAGTATACAGATGAGCTTGAGAAGCTAATAAATGCAAAGGCCAAAGGCAAAGTACGCGTGATTAGACAAGTAACTAAGGAGCCTCAACAAACACAAGATCTAATAGCAGCATTGAAGGCGAGTTTGGAGCAACCATCACCTTCTTCAAGAAATAACAGAAGGAAGGATTAAGCGAGAAAATCTTTAAAATGGTTTAAGATTTTTGGAGTTTCAATTCTTTCAACTTGTGGTGGCTAGCGTGAGACAGTCGACTGATTGATGAATAGATTTGACATTTGACATTTAAGAAAGGGCACAAGCAGTAAGGGGTTCGCGAGGATACTTTATTGGTTCGTCTGTTTTCATTCCGCTATGTTTGGTGTCACTAAGGGGATATTCAATTGCAATTATATCCTGAATAAATACTTGGATTCTGCCACCAGCAAGAGGAAATGCGATCAAAGATATTAAATAGTTATATCCTATTGTGCCAAAAATATTTCAACATGACAAAAATTGGTTCGAACGGTAATATTATTGCTAATGTATCCGTAAGATACCCATCTCTGTCGCTTTTTAGCAATCTAAAGTGTTTTGTTTTTGTCGCATTTTATATTGTGGTTATTGCGGTGGCCTCCAACCAATCTGCAGAGACAACTTCCTTACAAGCTCAGGGTGATATTGCAGGCGATAATCCATTGG
>JAATVS010000555.1 GCA_014523695.1 Nitrososphaerales archaeon TH5895 | reverse complement strand
GACTCAAGCATTCTTAAACTATTATGCCTGGTAGACTCATCGACGGAAATGTCGTTTCCTCGAGTATAAGATCTAGGCTTACAAATCGCATCACCAAATTAAAGGAGAAAGGGATCTCACCATGCCTGGCTACTATCCTCGTAGGTAATGACCCTGCTTCCGCTATATACGTACAAAACAAACAGAAAGCAGCCAAGCAGGTCGGACTAATCGCTCAAGATCATCGGTTAAAAGACGACCTACAGCAGAATGAATTGACAATTCTGATCGATTCTTTGAACAATGACTCTAGTGTTCACGGTATTTTAGTGCAGTTACCCCTCCCAAAACATATCAATGAATTCGAAATAATAAACAAAATCTCTCCAAGCAAAGACGTCGATGGACTAACCTCTATCAATTCAGGTTTATTACTGCATAACGAGGCGTCGCTCAAACCATGTACTCCGTCTGGGATCGTAGAATTGTTGGACTTTTACAATATTGGTATTATGTCTCAAAATGTAATAATAGTAAACAGATCCATCCTTGTGGGAAAGCCTCTAGCTTTGCTTATGCTTGAGCGGGATGCAACCGTTACCATATGTCACTCGAAATCAGTAAATTTGAATCGTCTATTATTACAAGCAGACATAATAATTACTGCTGTCGGGGATAGAAGTAAATTTATTCTCAAGTCTGAAATGGTCAAAGATAAAGCCGTAGTAATCGATGTGGGAACTAATAGACAATCAGGTAAGTTAGTTGGAGATGTTGATTTCGAATCTGTAATAGAAAAAGCTTCATGGATCACCCCAGTTCCAGGAGGGGTGGGCCCAATGACCATAGCTATGCTTTTGAGTAACACAGTCACAGCTGCTCAAAATTCTGTATCGCCTGTTTAACCTGGAATCTGCATAATCTATTTTTTGTTAATATCTGATCTCTTTCAGACTATACTAAATACCTATAATAGAATACAACAAATATCATTTTATGGTGGCCTGAAAATTCTGCCACCGGTTTATCCCCCCATTTATTTCAAGCAGTGTATTGATTCAGCCGAATGAGCAAATTCTGCGACGGATCATTCTTCCTTTGCAATTCGAATTAGCCTAGATTAACTCTTATCAGCTCGATTTACTTGTCAGCTATTTGACCCAAAATTCAGACAACTCCCGTTATGCATTAACCACATCAATGCTAAACTATTCTGTAAATGGTCAATCGAAAAGTACTATCAAGCATATAGAGCCACGATAAGTTCTCCTAGCTAAGTGTGAACTCACTACGGCGATTGATATAACAGAAATTCTTACAGTAATTGCTATAACTGCATTCGCAGGTGGTACGTCTTTTGTTGGCGCATTGTTCGCACGAAAAAGAAATTTCTCTGAGCAACAGGTATTATTCTTCACAGCGTTTGGAGCAGGCATACTAATGGCTGCAGCGGTATTCGAAATGGTCATAGAGGCGGAAGAGCACCTTGGTATTGTATTTACAATACTGGCATTTTTGGCAGGATCCATTATTTTCACATTAGCTGACGTCATTGCGGAAAAAAAAGGTGGTGGAGCTGGCATACTGCTGGGTATCGGATTGGATTCAATTCCAGAATCCCTTGCTATAGGTGCTTCCATTGCAGCTGCTGGTCCTGCTATGGCTCTAGCGATCTTGATTGGAATACAGAATGTTCCGGAAGGTATTGCATCGTATCGAGAAATGATGACTGGAAAGACTGCTTTTAAAAATAACCCAAGAAAGGCGCTCACAGCAATAGGTATTGTATCTATAATTCCGATATTCCTTGGACTAGTGGGACTATTTTTTATGCAAGGTATGGCCAATATTATTGCTATCATCCTAGCTGTGTCCGCTGGAGGCATTTTCTATATGCTCTATTTTGATATGATCCCAAAAGCTCATAAAGATCGAAAGTGGCTTCCAACGTTCGGTGCCGTTTTGGGTTTTATCATCGGGTTTGCTATTGTAAGAACCGTTGGAGGATAATATTTGTTGAGAAGGTGAATTACAAAATTATCTGTCCGTACTTAGCTCTATATGTATTCGGTACTTTCAAAAAATGGAATGGATCTCGTAACTGTATTCCTACGTTCCCAATTAGTAACGGCATTAGGTCATGGCAGGTGACTTAAATCTTATCTAATACCCTTTTTTATTTGTTAGGCCCATTGATTCGATCTCAACGAAGGTACCAATGCAGCTTAAAAAAGAGTCAATGTGATCGACTCAAATATCTCCTGTGCTCCTGCTAAGAGAAACTTCAATTGAGTCTTGTCTTATTGCAAGTCCTACATTGTCTTCTCTTCATCCTCCTTTCGAAATGTGTGACAAATGATACGGGTATAGTAAAGTAATAAGGTGGGCAGCCTTAACAGCTGTTGGATTTGCATTGGAGAAACGAGAAGCACTATCGTACGATAATTACGTCAATCGGTTGCTACAATTATTAGATTCTAAAAAGATTACAATTGACCACTTTAATCATTTCAAATCGCGAGGTATTGAAATTATTCATCCTTTGCAAGATTTCGGTTTGAGATCTCTTGACCGTGTCTTGCCTGAAATTGTGATCGGGGCCTCATACGAATTTATTAAAAGAATGAAAATTCCTTACCAAGCAACTAGTTTTCTGGTTGCAAACACTAAATCTGACTTGAAGGGGTGGTATGTATACAAAATTCCTGAACAACCCAAAGGTGGACTCCTTCTTTTGAGCGGAGGTAAAAGAAGGCTAGGAGATAACATTTTTGCCTCCACGCATAGAATAATCCTGGGAAGGAAAGCGATCCTAGTCAGTGCAGTTAATTTGATGACAAACAAAAACAATATCTGGAACTGGCATTTCTTTGGAGATCATTTAAAGCAGGACAATATATCACTGTATGAAGATCTGGTAAGACTTGAGACCATCATGAACCGTAAAGATGATTCAGCGAGCAGCGTTAATAGTATGGGTCCCTATTACTATATAATAATCGCGAGATCGGAATCAACTTTTAAGAAATTAGAAATTGTAGACAATTATTTGCAAAATAAAATTGCAGTTTTGAATCCTGAGAATAACATACATACGATTTTTATTACTAATAATTCTGGCTTTGACTTCGCTTCGAAAAGGATAGAAGAGTCAAGTTTAGTTAGCTATATTGCTACAGGAGAAAACTTTGATCTATGTCGGGCAATGCAAGAACTCAAACAAAAGTATGGGATTGACTTGATACTAAATGACGGCGGACGTATAATGTCTGAGGGAGTTAGGAGGGAAGGACTATTGGGTGAAGAAAGAATCTCCTTAGAACCGTTTCCCGGTGAGGATATATTTCCTTCAGACAAATATATTGATCCTACAACCGCAGCTGGATCAACAGGTCTAGGTTTAGACGGCAGCGAGATAGAAGGATCCATATTATTAAGCTCAAACAAGATCAAGGATGAAAAATTAAATGTATATGTCCATCCGTTGGAGGAACGTAAGGTACTCTGAAGATAACTGGACGAAGATCTATCAAACCATGCAAATCTGTGTCATCATAGTATCAAATTACTAGATTCCTATGTTATATGACTCCCTCTTCCTCTTGGTATGAATGCTGTCCCAATCAATTCGTTCAATCATCATTTATTATAGCACTCATTGATTGGATCTATCACAAATTCGCTTGGATGCTACCCAATGATCCATGGACCAATATGGCGATGGAACAAGCAAACTGACGGGATATCTAGCGTAGAGTATGATTGTAGGCAGAACGTTTATTCATTTATTTAATACCGCTAATTTCCAATTCCTGTAGGCTCTATTCTTCATCTTTTTCTTTGGGATAACTTTGTTGCACGCTCATAGTATAACGTTAGCGTACACCTTTGCCTTCTGGTACGACAATGTATTTACTTATTTCCGTTAATTCAATGGGGTTCCCTATAAAAAAGTCCTAAGAATGAATATCAAGAATGAGAAAGGATGATAAAACTAATGAATAGAACTAAATAATGAAGTGAAGAAATGAGAAGGAAGAAACTGACAGAGCCCTCACCATCAACACTGAAAACAAATAATCCGAATAGTGGCAGTCAAGCTGCCAATGATGATAACACAATTGAAAATGTGTTGGTACTCCAAGGCGGCGGATCTTTGGGGGCATTTGGCTGTGGAGTATTCAAAGCTATCGCGAATAACAATATCAAAGTAGATATCATTGCAGGCACATCTATCGGTGGTATAAATGCTGCCATTATAGCTGGAAGCAAAGATAAAGAACATCCACAAGAAGCGTTAGAACGGTTCTGGCTGGAACTATCCGAGAGTTTTGTAGACTTGGATAAAATAATTCCTCCTCCTTCGAGCTCCATACCTGATTTTGTGGAAAAGATGCTGCCACAATCATCTACCTATTTCTATGATGGCATAGCAACAGCCTTGAGCGCCGCCGATGAAAAAATTAGTATTTCAAAAACCTATCACGACGAACGTGATATAAAGATGAGGCAGTTTCGATCTTTCTACAGCTCGGCTATTTTTGGGAATGAGAAGATGTTTAGACCAAGATGGCTGCAGGAAACTGCTCTGTCAGATCCAGAGTTTTTCACGCCACAAAATTGGACATATATATATGACCATACGCCCTTGGTGAAAACCTTAGAAAACTATATCAATTATGATAAATTAAGGCCAGATGGAAACCCTAACTCTCGTTTGATATTAACGGCAGTAAACATCTTAAATGCACAACCTTTAACATTCGACAGTTCAAAGGAACAAATAACACCAAAGCATATACTTGCTACTTCTGCTTATCCTTTATACAATTTTCGTTGGGTAGAAGTTGAACAAGGAATATATTCTTGGGACGGAAGTTTACTGAGTAATACACCACTACGAGAGGTCATAGACGCATCTCCTGTGAACGACAAGCGGATATTTCTTGTTGAAAACTACCCAAAAAAAGTTGATTTGTTACCAAAGAACTTACCTGAAGTCTATCATAGAGCAAGAGATATTATGTTTTCTGACAAAACTGAACATAGTGTAACCATGTCAAAGGTAATTACGATGTATCTCAAGTACATCGATGAACTCTATGATCTGATCGAAAATCATATTGATCTGTCAAAGGTAGATCAGGAACAACTCAAAAAAATTCGTCGTAAATATAAAAAAATCAAGCACGAGCGTGGTGCTGAGATAAAGGATCTCATTTACATAACACGCGATGAACCCTTTCCCCATATGTATGAAAATGCAGATTTTTCTCCACAAACGATAAAGGAGTCAATCAAAATGGGTGAAGTGAAGACGCTTGAAGTATTAAATAGAAGGCTGGATTGACACCGCCTATATTCCGGTGAAAAATATAGACTAATTTAGGACTGTGCACCCCTAGCTAGGAGCCAGCTGCTCTTTTCTTTCATAATGTACCTTGCTGATTGAGGCTAACAAAAGTCTTCCTCGGTTCTCATTTTACTAATAGCATTAGATTCATTGTTTTATTCTTCTTGTGCTGTTTGATCTTTATCCCTAGACATAATCCACTGTTTTTGCTTGAAAAACAAGAATAGAATGGTAGCCATTATAATCATCATGAAAACGACAATCAAAAATCCTGTTGGTATACTGACAATATTGGTCAAGTCGAGTGCATACATGCCGTAAATACCAGGAATAAGAGTTAGTGGTAGTAGGATAGCTGTAAAGATTGTGAGAATCCTCATAGTATCATT
>JAATVS010000001.1 GCA_014523695.1 Nitrososphaerales archaeon TH5895 | reverse complement strand
GCTACTATTTATATGTCACATAAATAACTAATTGGAGGCTAGTACCGCTGCTTTTTTGTTGTGAGTCAGAGACTAGTTCCCTGTCCATATCTCTCTCGTGTTTCCAGTATCACTAACTTTACTCTTATAGACTCCAACACCATCATCAAGAAACATCAACTCATTACTGCAATCATGAGAAGGTAGGACATCGGAGGATATTATCCCCTTAAATTCATAGGTGAAATTATTGATCCTCTAAACCATATCGTATGCATTCCAAGCTACCTTGTTGTTGCTCTCGGAAGATGTTATAATACCATGCCCGTTCCCTCTAGTAACATTCAAAGATTCAATAGTCTCTACATAAGTTCCAGTGTTGCTTACATTCCCTACAAGATACATGATTGCGTCTTCAATAGGTGACACTTCTGTTTTGGGGCGAGGCGTAGTAACATCGATTATCCTTGTATTAGTTATAGTCCCGTTTGTTGATGCGTAAATAGGAGTGGTAATGCAAAGGCTACGCTGAACGATGGTTGAGCGCTATTAATCCAATTCATTCTGAACGAACTGAACGTTCCTCAGAATTCTATTTCCATTCCTCTTGTTGGACTAAATTCTATTCTAGATGATTCGTCAGTTGAGAGAGGCATTAGTTCAGTGTCATGAGAATTACAAACGTGACAGTCCAGAACATGTGATAAGGATGGATAAAAATTCTAAATCGTCATTGCAGAAATAAGATGCGAACCAGCAAAATGAATTACGAATCACAAAATAAATTCTATCGATAGGCTGTAAAATCTCATTATTTTCTATGGTTTTAGAAGAGAGCTTGGTTTGGTTGCGGCAAATTATACCCTATATTGAGTCAAGCCATTTTTACTACATTCTAAAAATCTTTAATCGCAGCTATAGTTTTTATGCATCGTTATCCAAGAGCTTTTCCGAGCCAAACCTAAGAGACTATGAATTGTGGACTTGGTGATGTAACAAAAACTATAAAATCTTTTACATTTCATTCAATAATTTGTAAAAATGTCAAATTATCTTGCGAGTCATTCTGACACAGAGAAAAAAACAGTGATGATATGTGTTGACGAGCGAGATTTGCTTGAATTATATGGAAAAGCCCTCAAATCAAAACACAGTGCTCACAATTCCACCCCACCTTTGTCAAAGTTTTAATAGGGATGTTGTAGATCGCATCTTGAAATGCAAGGTCTTCAAAAGTTAAAATGTGCATCTTGTGGCACGATGTTTATGTCTGAAACGGATACTACTACATGTCCGTCATGCTCAGAGCAAAGTCATAGCCATCAGGAACATGGAGCTGGTAGCAGCATGGGCGGTTGCGGCTGCGGCCACTAATTTTTTTTACCAATTCAAACGGCTAACTGATCTAGCCAGTCGAGTTTTGCAAGAGACTTGTCTAGAAACTTTTCTAACAGCTGACTGTTAATTGGATCTGTCAGTTACGATCTTTCCAAAGTATCTATCCTAGTTTTAGTATCCTCGAGAATGTCCTGAAACGTTAGTCTTAGTTAAGGTGGAATAGCCGCAAGGTGTCTTTCGGTGGCCGATCCACACAGCCAAACCAAGTTCTATGAACTTAGTCAGGATCGGATGGTTCCTCTAGTTACACGGTCTTAAGTGAAATGATAAGTTTGTTCATGGTAGAGAGGGTCATTTTCTTTAGAAAAATCTTGATGAACATTCGAGTCTTGCGCTTTCATATTAATTATATTATTAGCACTTTATTTGAAATAGTATATACCAAAGATTGGAAACGCTTTCTTCAAATATCCATCTGACGCCGATCGCTTTGGGGGTAAGGATATTCCATCTGACGGGCGGTGGCTACCCCTATCTCAGTACCAAAGAAATGGCTAACAATACGCAAAGCTAAATCGATTCCAGCTGAAACACCTGCAGACGTGAAGATCGGCTCGACTAAGGTGAAACGGACGTCCTTCCGTATTTTCGCCTTAGGAGCGGCTTTACGAAGAAAATCGAATGCTCGCCAATGTGTGGTTGCCTCACGTCCGTCTAGCAACCCTATTCTTCCAAGAAGGCTCGAACCTGTACACACCGATGCGGTGAGCTTTGTGTGTGCAGCCCGATCCGCAATCCTATTCAAGAACTTGACATCGTTTATCTCGATTCGGGTGCCCCAACCTCCGGGTACTATTAACAAATCAAGCTCAGGACAATTATCAAAAGTCACATCAGGAATAAGGCGTAGACCGCCAACTGCCAAGATCTGATCCTGTTTTTCCCCTAGTAATAGTACTCTGAACGGTGAGGGTTCAATCTGTCGTCTCTCTTCGTTCAGACGGGCTACTGAGAATACTTCAAATGGTCCTGCAACATCCAAGACCTCGACCTGATCAAAGATTAGGATCCCAACTATAATTGGTAATTGGTTGTGACCGTTGTTCAGGTCCATCTTCTTAATCTGATTCAATACAACCCTCTCATGGAATTGGATGAATAAATCACAGCTGCTTACCAGCCATGAACCAATTCTCTTGGGGTATTTCATCGTAAGTAATAATGATGTGCTCCCGTTTGGTCTTCAGTATCTGTATAGCTGCCTCGGTTATTGCATCTGCAAAAGCGGCTTTTTGTTCTTTCGTCCTTCCAGGATACAACGAAACTGCTATTATAGGCATATATTGTTCAAAGTGATACTCCACTTATTTATATCAAAAGGACAGCGGAAAATGTCAAGTCTTTGAAAGAATGCGACAGGTTGAATCTTAGTAACTGAAATTAGAAACCTGGAAACCATCAGAGCTCTCGTAGCTATCTCTGGGCCCACCAGAATGTTAGCTAATGTTTACATATACCCCCAATTCGCGTTGAAAGTTAACACTTCGTACTAGATTCAGTATGCGATCTGAAGATGCGATCTGGAGATGAGACGACATTTTCCCAAGCGATCATCAGGTAAAAGTGTCCTCCAATATTTTGTTTAGAAATATAATAATACAACAATTAGCATGATTAACTCGCATACTTGAACACAAATTATATGAAACACCTTTGCTGCGCAGACAAACGACTTGCCAAAATCATTACAGAGATTGGAAGTTATTCTATAAAGATAAGAAATGATTCTTTCCAGGCATTGATAGAGTCAATAATTTATCAGCAACTCAGTGGAAGTGCTGCTAATACCATTTATAATAGATTCTTGACCTATTATAAGAATCAGATTCCGACACCAGAACAAATCATTTCAAGTTCAGATCTTGAACTAAGAACTCAAGTTGGCCTATCAAGAATGAAGATAACATATCTAAAGGATCTATCAACTCATATTGTTGATGGCAGGTTAAACTTGTTTGACCTACCAAAGATGCAGGATGCAGAAATAATCAGTCAACTAACAAGAGTAAAAGGTATAGGAAGATGGACAGCAGAAATATTTTTGATATTCTGTCTTGCTAGAAATGACATATTACCGGTTACTGATTTAGGATTGAGAAATGCGATGAAAAGAACATATCTGTTGGATGAACTTCCTAAGCCTAACAAGATGATGGAGATAGCCGATCCATGGAGACCATATAGAAGTATAGCCACGTGGTATTTGTGGAAGTCATTATCTAATTTTAATACCATTGGATGAGATGATTCGAAACTACAATTTCTTCGATATTGGACTAGCCATACCATAGAAAAATAGCTATGAACACCCACAAAAGGTTGCAAAGCAAAAGTGCAATAATTACTGGAAGGGGCAGAGGAATAGGAAAGGAAACTGCAATTTTTATGCCAATATTGAAGAAGAAACTGCATCTGCTTTATGACTTGAAGTACAAATGCTGCATTATCACCAGTGATACAAGTGAAAGGATTTTATTGCTCTTGGACCAGTAACAACATAGCCCAAATAAGAAAACTTAAATTTATTAGAAAGATTTTGCAGAAGTAGTCCCCTGTTGTCAGGTTTGTTCTGTAATCGAAGATATAAGGCGTGCAAGCAGTCAGAAAAAAAGTCTTAATCAGGAAGAGGGGCATGCTGAAAGATGAAATCCATTTAGCTGAGGGATTTTACTAAACCCCTCTTCCCTCTGTACATTCGTACCGTCCCGCTGTGGTCCCTTGCTCAAGCAGCCAGTGGTGCATAGCTAGGCCATTAAGGCAGGTACCACACTATGCCCCAGAGATAGGAATCTAGTGATTCGCTCCATACATCATAAAATGAATGAAGCAGTATTATTGTAGTTCTTGCTATTATTAACCTTTTTGCAACCGATTTATGTCACATTTTACCTTAATCATCATCTTCTTGTAAGTCCTCTTTTTCTTGCTCTTCCTCTGGTTCTTCGTTCGTTAGTTCTTCTGGTTCTTGCAGTACGTCCTCTGGGGAATATCTCCTATCATTTACTAGGTTTCTGTGGGATTTTTGTCTCATGGTAAGATAGGATTTAAGGCAGACCCTACAGAAGTAACAGTTTCTGAATAATACCTAACAGTTAAGTTACTTTATAGATCTAATTGTGGTAAGCATGCCGGAGGAGGAGGAGGAGGAAGAGGATGAGGAAGATGGACAACATGTTCATGGGTGGGAGAATACTACGTTAATTGAAGAAGCTGCCCGAACGCACAAAGTCTTGGGAATAATTCTATTTTCTATCATGAATGCTGCGTCTTCAAATGAAGACCTAAGTGAATGACTTGAGGTTAAATCAATAACCATTAGGTCATTATGACATCACCAGTTGTAGCTTCAAACTCAGTAAATATTTTCCACCACAAAGCAAACTGTATAGTTTACCGTACGCCTAACACATTAAAGACTTCTGGAAATGGACAATAAAAATACCTGCCAGTGAGAATCCTGTAAAAGATCAAAATGAAGAGAAATGCGCAAATGGACCGTAGAACACAAGACTGTGCAAGTAAGTTTGGCTTGCGAGCTTAGCGGAAAGCTGAGCATTAGAAGTCGATGCATATAACATCTGGGTCATGACCATATTTCTTGGACTGGTCGCTACACAAATGTGGCATGATTATGATTCTAATTATTATGAAAGAAATAAGAATAGGATGTTTAGCCCTAGGAAAGTAGCAGCGAAACATTGTCGAGATGGTATTTGAAACCAAGTATTACAGGAATGGTGACTCGGTTGAAATGTATAAAATATGATGATGTTTTAGATTACAGTTTTATGATGAGTTCTCAGTTGTATGCCAGGGTGTTCTTCGACTTTGGTGACAATTCAACCGACTCAAACCAATTTGATTGGTGTTAATATGAGGGCATCTTCATCAATGGTGAGATCTTAAAACCCGTATCATAACTTGTATCTGCACAACGCATGAATGTGATGAAGTTAGCTCCACTTTAATAGGTCATTCAGCACTAAAAGTGAAAAGAATGGAAGAGAAACTAGAGCATACTCAAAATCGACATATGAGACATAGTACTTGATTATTTCTTTATTTCTAATTTCCTCGTGGATAAAGACAAACTGCATTACCGATTGGGGCACCTCTACGTAAAGGGATTATATTGCAGGTCATGTTTGTTAATCTTACCTGAAACTCTATATACCACAATTTGGGATATTCCGTCTAATTATGCGGAACAGAAAAGAAAACAAAGAGATGAATCTAAAGACAGAGTTTCTTGGAGTAGCACCAGCGCTGATTATCATAATTGTAACTAGCTTGGTCGCAATCAGTGTAAATGAAAAACAGGACAGCTTTGCACAAGAGCAGTCGATTGATAATCTGACATCTAATAATGTGAGCATACCCGTGTCAACAGGATTTATAGATGGAAAAATAGCTTATTTTATAGCGACTGATGCTTCGACACAAGAGGTTGCATCTTCGGTATCCAACACTACAGGATTTAAGGTAAATTATGCACCTACTTTAGCTAATACCTCCGATTCGGTCAGACAGCAAGGATTTGTCTTCTTAAATGGCTTTTTGGGGGAAGAAGGAGGACCTTTGGGTTCACAGTTGTCGGTTGCAACAGCAGTTCCAGGCGATCCAGATTATAGCCCCCTTTTTGACATAAACTATGTGGAATGGAATACGAATAATAGTAGCAATATCAGGATCTTAAAATCCGCAGATGAAATATTTGAGGCGCAACAGAACGGGGAATTGACAATAACAAAATCAAATGTCGTTATTAACAGTCCTGCAATCATCGAATAATATCTAGAGTGGTACCTCCGGGTCTCTAAATGAATGGGAGAATTTTAGATCAAAACCTGGGCACGGAATTCCTAGATCCTAATCTAGGATTACCGATATTTTGTGATTGATTATCTATCATATTACTAGACTGGCTGCTCAATCATAATACGTCTTACTCGTGAGGTCTAGGCTAAGATGCAATTGATAAGGATTTTCAAATAGACAAAGCGACTCGTATTTTCTAGAAAGCCTATAATAAAATATGGTGAAGGTAATCTAACCTTTCTATAATGAGTCTTTATGAAATTAAAAGCCATCCATTAGCAACACTCCAACGTAGAATTAAAAGCAAATCGAATTTGGTTGTTAATGCTATAGGAAAAACTTATAAAAAAAGGTAACACACACCTACTTTAATAATGTCATCATCAGTTAAACCTTTAAAAGAAGTTGTCCGACAATTGGCAGAAACGTTTAACGATCCGCAGATTAGAGAATTATCTTACTTTGATTTTTATGACGATTCCTTAATTATTTATGGCTTTCCTCCGAATCTTCCAGCCAATAAGGAAGGTTTTAAACAGTTCATTTATCTCTTGTGGAAAGCATTTCCTGATATAAGAATTATATTCGAGGATACCATTATTGAAGGAAATAAGGTTGCAGGTAGATATTATCTAACTGGTACACACAAGGGTGAATTTGTAGATCTAAAGCCAACCGATAAACAATTCAGGGTCAATGGGATGACGGTATTTTCTTTTCGTGATGCAAAAGTCATAGAGCGTTGGAATCTGGTGGATATGATATCATTGAGGGAACAGTTAGGTTTCCAATCTTGATCTGAGCCTGTTGAGGCGGTAGGACAAATTCAATTTGGAATAGTTTACGTTACTATTTAGGAGATTTGAGTATGAAGGCATTATTTGAGTTGGATACCCCATCTATCCAAAATCTTTCAAGTCCAACTATTTCATCTTCCATACTTTAATCCTTTACTATAGTATGTATTAGAACTGCGGCTCTTGTCGTGCCAACTGAAGTACCTGCTGCGATAATCTCAAATAATGATATTCCACTACTATCCCTTAGGTCATTTTCTTTATTTCGTTGATTCAGTTTATTGTACGGTCCAATTTAAGGCTCCAACTTCATAAGCCAGAAAATTCGTTGTAGTTGAAAAACAGACTTCTCATATAATCGATAAATACGGATCTGTTTTTTAGATTTATAGCCCAACCTACGCATGCTGCTGCTGATGTACTACCAACCGTTGCTGCGGCCGCAACGTTAGGAGGAGGAGCCGCCGTCGCAGCCGCCATATACAAGACAGGATATCCTACAGAAACCTAGTAAATGATAGGAGATATTCCCCAGAGGACGTACTGCAAGAACCAGAAGAACTAACGAATGAAGAACTAGAGGAAGAGGACAATGATTCAGAACATTCAGAGGAAGATGATTAGGGGAGTAAGTGATGTAAAATCATTGCAGAAGCCTTAAGAATACCTGGTGCTACCATAATACCACTTCATTCATATCTGTCTGCATGAGTGAGATTTCACAAAAAAAGCCTCATAGAGCTGCGTGGCTCTATTATCTTGCTTGCTGAATACTCCCTCTTCTGTTTCAGTGTCTCTACAAAGCACGATGGCAGTCAGATTATATGAGCCATCAGGCGCTCTAAATAATTCTACAAGTCAGACAAAAGTTTCCGCCAGAATTTAGATGCCAAGAACTATTTGAATGAATGGCAAAATCATGTGTCCTACGCGTTGTATCCTAGAAGCAATTATAGGGGCGATTTACAAGATAGTATACTACTGCACACCACACAGCAGTCATTATCATTAAAACTGTTACGAGCTTAGCAATTTGGCTTGCAGAATTATACTGTGCAAACACATATTGATGAGCCTGTATTGGTTATGAATGCATCAATCTTCAAGTATTAGTGTTCAGAATAATCATAAAATGAAAATCATCTTTAGTGATCCTACATTTTCTTTACAACTGCTTAGGGCAATTGGTGAAACTTACTATAGAGGAGCAGATATAGGCGAGTGTTTATCTACCGCATATCGTATCAAAGAGGGAGATTTTGAAAGCTGGCATACAGAATGGTTAAAAACAGCAAAAAGAATCCATCGTTATGCTGATGAATGTCTTGAAAAAGGTCATACTATAAGCGCAAGAGATGCGTATCTCAGAGCTTCTAATTACTATCGTGTCTCTGAATTTATGTTAATTGATCCACAGGACCCTCGAATTCAAACTACTTGGGGAAATAGCAAAGAATGTTTTAGCAAGGCTGCAAAGCTTTTTCCATTCCTTGTAGAATCAATAGCGATACCATGCGAGCAAGGAGCTACACTGCCTGGCTATTTTTATCATAATTCAAAAGAAAGTGTACACAATAATAATACAGGTGGGAGTATGAAAAGTAAAGAAACTGAAAAGAAATCATCTCGACCAACTATTATAGTTCATGGCGGTTTTGATTCGACATTAGAAGAATTGTATTCATCGGCGGCAGCTCCAGCACTGGAGAGGGGATATAATTGCCTGACGTTTGAAGGTCCCGGTCAAGGGAGTGTAGTTCGTAAACAAAAAATTCCATTTAGATATGACTGGGAAAAGGTTGTGACTCCTGTGATTGATTATGCTATAAATAAGAAGCAAGAATTTGGTGTTGATGTAGAACGCATTGCATTAATGGGTATGAGTATGGGTGGATATCTGGCTGCTAGAGCTGCAGCTTTTGATCATCGCATATCTGCATGTATACTTTATAATGGAGTGTATGATGGATATGACGCCATTACATCAGCATTTCCTAATTCTTTATTAAATGCACTAGATGAAGGTGATGCGAAATTTGTTAATTCGACAATAACAGCTCTGATGGAGTCCGATCCAAATACTAGATTCAATGTGAAACATGGAATGTGGACGACAGGATCTAATTCACCTTATGACCTTATTACTGGTGCAAAAAATTATACTTTAAAAGATATAATAAAAAATATTACATGCCCTACGTTGGTACTCGATGCTGAAAAGGACGACTCTTTTCCAGGACAACCAAAGAAGGTATACGATGATTTAAGGTCTCCAAAAAAATACATCTTATTTACCCAAGACGAAGGTGCAGAAGAGCATTGTCAATGCGGAGCAGCTGCCCTTTCAAATCAAAGAATATTTGACTGGGTTGATGAAGTTTTTGAATATAAACCTGCGTCTCCTAGGGAATAGTAATCCTTTTTTGCATGTATTCCAAGTTGATCCAAAGTTCTTTTCTACTTGGGATTTTGCTAAAGTGCAATGATCAAGG
>JAATVS010000554.1 GCA_014523695.1 Nitrososphaerales archaeon TH5895 | reverse complement strand
CGCTTTCCTGTAATGCCTGACCCGGATCCTTTCCGCCAAAGTAAACTCCATCTATTGCTTCGCGTATGTTATCAGCAATCTGTGGATATTCTGGTATGTTTGGTCTGCTATGGCCTACTGGGATCATGGAAATCATATCTGAGTAGTATGGTATTGTGGCATTAAGGCTTTGAGAATAGGATCCTTCGGCAATGGGCTTCTGAGTAGGCAAGTAACCTTCTTTCTTGAGCATTGGAGTAAGAATTTCTGGATCCACCAATAATGTGAGCAACTCCCAAGAGAGATCCTTATTCTGGGACGTTTCAGGAATACTTAAAACCCATCCTCCCATCATTGTGGCTGATTTGTTTCCTTCATTTGGAACTGGAAACATTGGTAACATACCAACACTTTGGTTGAGACCAGCCCATTGCTCACGAGGGAAAGTGCCAAGTAACCACGAACCTTCCAACATCATAGCAAATTTCTTATCGGCAAACTCCTGGCCCCAAAAATGATTGACCTGGGGTTTGATTCCTGCATCAACCTGTCTTTTTATAAACTCCAATGACTGTACTCCTTCAGTACTGTTGTAGGCTGGGAACCAGTAAGTTCCCTTAGTAGGGTGCCCACTTCTTTGCTCTAGTATATCTCCTCCTAACATCCACAGGTAGGGATACCACATATCTGGCGAGTGACTTGCACCAACTAAATGCGCACCTTGAATTCCCTGTTGACCTAGGGCATCATTAAGTTTCTGGGCAGCTGATAGATATCCGTTCCATGTTTCAAGAGTGCTTGGATCCACACCAGCATCTCTCAAAAGATCTTTCCAATACCACAAAGCTCGTACGTCAGTCCATGCCCATATTCCATAGGTCTTGTTCTCATACTTACCTCCTTCCCAGTTGACAGGGTACCAGTCACCCTCTCTTCCCCAAGAAGTCGCATTCTGGGTCAGATCGGTCAAAAAACCTCCTTCGGCAAATTCCCCTAACCATATCTGGTCTACAGAAATTAGGTCAATTGGTGTTCTTCCAGCCATTGAGGTGAGGATTTGAGTGCGTGTTGCATCGTAAGGAAGCACCCTATAATCAATTTTGATATCCATGTCGGGATGATTTTCATTGAGTTTCTTTGAGGCATTATCAAATAAAACGTCCCACCTCTCCTTTGGCTCAGCCACTATAGCCGTAAGAGTGACCTGTTCCTTCTGAGCAGCCGAGAAATTAGCTAATCCTGTAAAAATTATGCTAATTAAGAACGCCGAACTAAGTATAAACACCATTTTCTTATTTAAGTATAAAATATTCACTAGAAACAGAAATGACGTTGCATCTTTTTAAATGTTGTTATCAAATAAAGATTGGTGGTAGATGATAATTCGTCCTGAATAAAAAAACACTACTGACTTTTTTGATCTAAGCTTCGTAAATTCAAAGATTCTTACATGATTTCTTATCTATTCAACTAGTATTTTGCCATTATTGAATATGAAAATAATGTTTTCCCAATGACCTGTAGGATACACATAGATTGGTATGGACGCGCTGCCATTTACTTACAATGGGTTGAACAGCTCAAAGCCATGTTATTGAGCCCATACAAACAATCCAGTATACCTACGAAAAGTTCCTTTGATTGAGGGTCTGGAATTTCTATTGGTCTCCAACTATCAAATACTAATAAGTGTGATACAATCTGTACCGTCCTGGAAAGGGCGAACACGTATATCCATGTCCACACGCGTTAGGATTGAAAATTTAACCAAGAATTACGGAAGGGTTAGTGCTCTTGATAACTTTTCGTTAGAAGTTGAGCCGGGTGAATTTATGGTTCTACTTGGGCCTTCTGGGTGTGGAAAGACCACTGCAGTTAGATGTATAGCTGGCCTCAGCGATCCAAGCAGCGGAGCCATTTACATAGGAGATCAGTTAGTCAACGGTTTACCTCCACGAGACAGAGACATTGCTATGGTGTTTCAAAACTATGCCCTCTATCCTCATATGTCTGTATATGACAACATCGCATTTCCCTTGAAGATGAGAAAAGAATCTAAAGGAAATATACGGGACAAAGTAGAAAAGATTTCCAAACTATTAGAAATCTCACAATTGATCGACCGTAAGCCGAAGGAGCTTAGTGGAGGACAGATGCAGAGAGTTGCATTGGGAAGAGCATTAGTTCGGGAACCCAAGGTTTTCCTAATGGACGAACCTCTCAGCAATCTTGATGCAAAGATGCGTGCATACATGAGAACAGAAATAAAAAAATTACAGAAGAAAGTGGGGATCACTACTATTTACATCACACACGATCAGATCGAGGCAATGAGTATGGCAGATAGAATTGCCATCATGGATCGTGGGTTAATTCAGCAAGTAGGCACACCCCAACAGGTATACTCCAAACCGTCAAATACTTTTGTGGCAGGATTTATTGGAAGCCCCCCAATGAATTTTCTGGAATGTGAAGTCAGTCATAACAATTCTCATTTGCATATAAAAATTTCAGGCAGTTTGGTTAAATCAGAATCAGACGCCTTAAGAAAAGTTTTCGATCGATTGTACAGAAAAGAAGAGTTACCTGCGAAAGTGACTATTGGGATCAGACCACGCGATATCATTATCGGAGGCGATCGGCTACATTCAGATCTAACCATGGAGTGTGTCTTGTCTTTTATCGAAATGTTAGGTGATGATACAGTTTTGGAAGTGAATATGGGTGAGAATACTATGAAGGTTCTTACCAGCAATATGTCCCCTGTGATACAGCAAGATACACCTGTTGACCAGCACGTGTTAATAGGAATATCACACGAGAAATTACATTTCTTCAATTCACCAACTGGTATTAGGAGGGAATATGTAGGTGATGAAATCCCATAAAGTGACCTTTACTACGGTTAATATCAATCCATATTGTCTTGAGTGTTGATTTCATTTAACACCTCATCCAAATTTATCAAGAACTATCGTATCGCAGAGCCCAAAATGCAAAAATTCACAATCTATTTTTCAATTATATTTGTAGTTTGATCTGTAACAATAGCCAAGTGGATAATTAACATGGACGTTATTTAGAGTTAGTATATAAATAGATAGAATGATAGAAAATGTGGCCGATTAACTTTGGTAGAGCAAAATCATTCTCATTCTCGTGATAGCGTAGTAAAAATAATTGATGACGAAGAGAATATGATTGAAGGTAACTTAATTCTTCCCAACTTTAGTACCTCTATAAAAGGTATTGTTATTTTTGCTCATGGAAGTGGAAGCAGTAGACACAGTCCAAGAAGCAAATATGTTGCACAAGTGCTGAATAATGTTAGTATCGCTACACTCGTAGTTGACCTACTTACTCCAGAGGAAGAAACCGTGGATAACCTTACGAGGGAACATAGATTCAATATTACATTACTAGCTCAGAGACTCATTTCTTGTACTGATTGGATTTTGCAAAATCCGGAATTGAAAAATTTAAGAATTGGATATTTTGGTGCAAGTACAGGAGCTGCAGCTGCACTAGTCGCGGCTGCAGCTCGTCCAAATTTAATCAGTGCAATTGTATCACGCGGCGGTAGACCTGATTTAGCAGGCAAAGTGGTTTTAGATCAAATTGAAGCACCTACATTGTTAATAGTAGGAGAAAATGATAAAACAGTAATTGGACTTAATCAAAATGCGCTAAAGATGCTTGCAAGGATCGAAAAAAAGAAGAAACTTATCCTAATCCCTAACGCGACACATTTATTCGAAGAGGAGGGTGCACTGGAAGAAGTTGCTAGACGTGCCACTGGTTGGTTTGAATGTTTCTTCCTAGAAAAATGAGATTGCTGGGGGCTATCCTGACTAATACTTCTCAATCTGGATATAATCAAATAAGCGGAAGTTGATTCTACTTTACGGTTAGGCTTGGATTGAAAAATTGATGAGTCTAACATAGCTTTTGTGCATTATTGTTCAAAATATTTCTAAAATCTGCATTTTGACTGATTAGTAGGCGATGGGTGAATTGATTCGAAATTTCACAACCATTTGTTGAACGATTTACTCTTTGAGCGCAGTCGTCATACCAATCAGACATATTTCAATATTTAGGTGGCTAGATTACCAGATGTCTACTAATTACCTGTGAGTGGTTAAGTCAATTCACTGACGAAGCTGTATGTGTTTGGTAACAGCTTAGATGTGAAGCCGTATCAAAGTGGAAATACCTGACGCAGCTCCACAATAGATATAGGTTATTACTTAATGCTTTATACTCTTCTTAGGAAATTCATCTAACGTCCTTGAATTGCACCTTAAACAAGCTATTTCCTCTGCTTCCGCAAGAATAGATACATAGTAACATTTGGAGCATTGAAGACGCTTTAGAGTGCCACGTAGCTCAAACGAATCGACGCCCTTCCTTTTTATGACGTGCTGGTGAAGGAGATTACCAACCACAATATCAACTAATTGAGAAATCTCATCCAAATCGTCATTTCTGTATCTTAGATAAGTTTTGATTAATTCTGATGGAAGCACTCTCTGTTCAAATTCTTGTCTTCCTTTATTTGACTGCCTAAAGAGATGATCTCGCAAATACCAATCTAACTCTCTAATTCTTACGTCTGTCATCCCAAATTCAAATAATGATAGAATAGACAGGTGTAAAATACTTAT
>JAATVS010000553.1 GCA_014523695.1 Nitrososphaerales archaeon TH5895 | reverse complement strand
GATATTCCGAATCCTAAATGATATAGCGAAATCTAAAAGTAGATGTCTAGGTCAGTTTTTGACTAGTCAGATTAGTAATTAATTTGAAGGGTTCTCGTTGTATTGGGTTGTACTGCAAAATTCTTAATTACATCGTGTGTCCCATCATTATAAAATACAATCAAATTATAGACCCCCGAGGGCAGATCAAGGTTGAATGTACCATCGATTGAAATTGTCGATTTTGAGGTATATCCACCATTTTTTTCAAATGATGCGGAAAATTCAAAGCTCTTGTATGCTAAGACGGTAGCTCCGATTGGAGATAACTTATTATGGTTAATTACTTTTCCTTTTACTTCACCTGTATCGAGCGGATCTGATAAAATTGATGTTTTAACAGGGTGCCTTTCGTTTGCAGGGCTCATTCCTTCGTTGTTAAAAAACCCATTTAAAATCATTATTGATGCTATTACACTTATGACAATAAGGACAGAATACGATATGTAGACCCTCTCTTTTCTGCTAACGTTTATCCTAGAGTAGTCTTCTCTAATAGTACCATTCTGATAAGGTTGTGCATGGCTCATAGTACTTCATGTCCGATTCCACGGGTTCTGTTGTTCCCAAGGAGAGTTTCTGCGCATGATTCCATAATATGTAATCAGTGTAACTGTGGTTTTAACTATAGTACATACCCAACATGAGTATTCAAGGATGTTGATACAATGTATCATCCGTTCGTTATGATATACCGAGGATATCATTAATTGGTTAGTCTTGCGCTAATGCTCGGTTCTCATACAGACTCCGCCAAATTGGCTTTGCGAAAATCAAGCCATACCAGTTGTGCAAAGGATAATTAATCAACGATCAACTCACGAATTTGTATCAATCCCACATTACTATCAAGTTCGCAAATGTATCTATTTTCTTCTTATTCCTACTAAAAACAGTTCATACTTGTTTCTGATTTGTTCTATCGAAGCTTGATTTGTTCAAATGATAATTGAGTAGAGTAGTAATAGTTTCAAGTCAATACTATCAATATGTTCAAAGCAACAAAATACAACCTTTGTGTAATCGGAATGATTGTAGGTACAGCACTCATTAGTATGCTTCCCTTCATGGGATTAACATGCAGATGGTGCACCACGGGAGGTTAGCGAAATCATAGATGAGAACGTACATCATATTCTCTTTTATTTTGTCCAGTCGCATTTATTACCATGGAGTTCAATATTGTGATGAGGCAGCTGTAGCAACCGTTTTCAAGTCCATAATTGCTCTAGAATGAGTAACAAAGTATGTAATCGTGAACACATTGACTAGAAACAATCCATCATTATCTTCGGTTAGTGAACACTAGGGGTATATACTTGTATATACTGAATTGAATCAGTCTATGTTGATTGTGTTACAAAACCTACAATTGGACTTTGCGCAAATATCTGTCCTGGTTCAGAATTTCCATCTAAAGTTAAAACGAGAACCTTGTTTGCTATTGACAGCCTCGCTCCGACATCATTCCATACTTGCTGCTGTTGGTTTCCCAGCTTTTGACTTACAGTTACTGTACCCCCGATTTCCATATTTCCATCATTCTGTTGCATAGAATTTACCGTTAAATTACTAATCACAAAGTTTTCGGTTGAGCCTTGCTTCTGAGGGATACCCTTAGTATTGCTCAGTACGTCAAAATCTACAAGCAAAACAGGACTATTACCTTGCTCTGAGTCAAGAGACCAGTTTCCTAACAACACCTTCTCTACTGTTCCATTATTCACATTAACATCGGAGCTAGCAATTTTACCCGAAATCTGTCCACTAGTGGACCCAGCAATATCCGTGAGATCACTAAGAAGTCCTTCTATCGATCCTTTCAAATCACCGCCAAGACTTGTATATGTTAACTTCGCTGGCGGAATCGTTGATTCAGGGGATTGGTTGACCGATTGTATCGCATTTGTTGGTTGTAACGATAATAGTAAGGAAATTACAAGACCTGATGCTACTGCCAAAACGAAA
The DNA here is from genome assembly GCA_014523695.1 of Nitrososphaerales archaeon TH5895. Taxonomy (GTDB): domain Archaea; phylum Thermoproteota; class Nitrososphaeria; order Nitrososphaerales; family Nitrososphaeraceae; genus TH5896. Next base: position 661 of record JAATVS010000553.1, on the reverse strand, counting down.
AGTGTCGTGAACCGATTATTCTGATAAAAATTTGAAATCATCACTACTCCTGATTCTTTCACTTTGTAGTATATAAATAATAAGGATCAACGTTGTACTCCCGTTGTACTGGCAACAACATTCTATCAGGTCGTTCTTTTTATCAGTGCGGCGTTTTTTTGGGGTATGGACATGATTTACATGTTTGCTCAAGAGCATGTATCAAATCGTAGATATGGCCACTAATTTCCAATATGATCGATGTTCTGAGATATTTACGAATCTGTCTTCATCTTTTGCTGTATTCAAACTATTACTACATTACATGGAACCCAATAGGTCTTAAGAGCAAGCTAACATCATTTATTAGCAATCTTGCGTCGATATTAAGATGGCACTTCCAATTTTGAAATAAATTATCGCCATACTCGGATGCTTTAATATCGACCCCGCACAAACCTTTAGTACAAAAGTCTTAAAAATGAGTGAACTATGAAATTTGGATTTGATGAATGATGATGAATGATGATGATGATGAAACATTGCTAGAATTCAGTTTTCCGACTGAGGTAGCTATCAGTAAAATGAGTAAGGGGGAGAGGATGAATATATTCAGGGGTTTCTTTGCAACTAGTCGCTATAACAGATTGTTGATCCAAAAGATACTACTTAGGTGTGCGTT
>JAATVS010000552.1 GCA_014523695.1 Nitrososphaerales archaeon TH5895 | reverse complement strand
GCATCATTTCCTTTGGATGACAATCATATACTGAGAGTTTCAATCGAAAAGAAAGAAAAAGATCATGCTCAAATAATTCAAGGCATACTTGATATTATTGGAACACCTATTCTATCTTAAATTTAATCCTCCTAGATGAATCATAGTATAAACCAAATAACTACTAAACAGATATATTGGTTTCTGTGATATTGGTACCCCTTTGATTTCTAGTATCCATTCGATATCCACAATGGTAAAAACATTCCTAAGATGATATTTTTACTATGACAGACCTTACATTTGTTATTACAAAGATCAAGACCTTAACCAACAAATGTGTAACCTGGGATCCAAAGCGTGAGAGCAGCAAAATGCTATCTAGAGGTACAATCAAAGTTGTGCACTATTGAATACTGTATAAATTGAATTCAGCTTAGGTAGGGCTATTGATCGCCATGAACAGAGGAATGTTCCATTGCCTTACCTAAGCCGCGAACTTTGTGCCGATTTTAGTTATGCAACATAATAGATAATTATAAAATGTGTTACGGAACATAGTTATTCCTGCTGATTTTGAGAATTACAAACAACGTCCAAAAACGATGCGCCTAGTGCGAAATTTTTAGTGTTGTTCAAAAAAAGGTAAGGCAATCAAATATTTTGTATACGTACAATTTTCTCTAAAAAAAATATATAAGATATATAGTTATCATTTATTATCACTTCAAGCAATAGTATTCTCAATGAATAATAATTCAACACACCCGTGCGTGGGTATGAAAAACATCTCCTTCAATGACCGCAATTACGCGAAACAGTGGTCACTAGTGGGGGCTTTGGTTATTCTGATTTCTCTACTTACGATTTCGCTTTCAGCGTTTTCAGGAACTAATCTACAATTGACCAGTGTAAGTGCCGTAGTAGATATTGATACTTCTGGAGATGGCAGTGCAGCTGCTGCTTATGATGGTGAAGAAGGCATTGCAACTGATGGCGATAGCTTCTGCAGCATTACAAATGATATAGCCGGAGGAAAGTTTTCATCATTATTTGAAGGAATAGTAGGAGACTGTGATAATAATAATTCACAAATATCAAGTCAATTCTTGGTAGAGTACTCATATACAAAGAATCCTGTAAAGATAGGAGAAAAGACCTATCTTACAATAACTGTCAAGGATAAAGAAACCGGAAATCCAATCTCAAATGCATTTGTAACGCTAGATGTAGAACCTCCATCATCAACTTCATTCGAAACCACCACAGTTGGTGCTGCAGTTGCAGCTGCCGGCATATCCTCTAATCAAGGAGTAGTAGAACAAGACAAAGCAACCCAGGCAATGTATACAGATAACAGTGGACGCGCAACATTTACTTTGCAGATTGGACCAAAATCAGATGTAGGTGTTTACGATACGCAACTTGAAATTACAAAAGATAGCTATCAATCCAGTTTTGAACAAACAAACCTCCGTGTAGTATAGATATATTCCCACTTTTTTGGAATTATTGTTCGTTCGTTCGTTGACTTTTTTTTGTAAGATAAGGAAACCTGGGGGAATAACATATCTAATGCACGTTTCGAGTCTTGCATTAACTCTAACAGAAACACGAAACTCTACAACGGGGCAAGGTAGAATGTAGGTAAATGTAGGAATGTCGAAAGGGGATCGGTTTGGTATAAACGTACCACTAGTTTCGCCTAGCTTTAAAGGTATGATATTAAAATGAATTGCAGTTATACGTTGGAGTATCAATTAGCAATTTCTTTTTGATCATATGCCGTTACAACTAACTACTGGAATATATTGTTCTATGACAATCCACTTCTTGTATGAATTCAAACAAAATAATGAATTTTGAATACATAACAATGAGATTTTTCTTTTCATTAGAACCCATAATAAAAAAACAACAATCACTATTGCATTGGGATTTAATTATAAATTTCATTTACCTCTATTTTTATTTCTTATTTCATGTATTTTTCATACCCAAGTCATGACTGTAGATGGGTCCTCCCAAGAATCATCTGTTATCAATCGTTCGACAAATATGTCAATAGATCTGTGTTGTACTTGGGATAAGCAGATTTCTGATGGTATACTAGAATATAAGCTTGTCGACATGCAGGAGAAGCAGAAAAATGAGATCAGAGAAGCGTTTGACAGTTGGAATAAACAACTGACCACGCTAACATTCGTTGAGATTTATTCGCATGATCAAAAGGCTGAGATTGTTGTTACATTTGGAGATATCGATAATGGAAATACCGACCAATCAGCTAGGAACGCAGAGGCAGGACAGACTGCAGGACAATCTGTTAATAATCTTAACCAAAGTGGCTATATTACGAATGCAAAAATAATACTTTCAGCTAAGGTATTAGATAAGGAATCAGATTCCAACACATTATTTACAGTCGTATTACATGAGATTGGACACGTATTAGGTCTTGGTCATGCAAACTTCGATGATTTGATGAACCCACTGGTCACGAGTGATAATGATGAAGTATCTGTTTGTGATGTCAAAGGAGTTTTCAAGACCAATGAATTGGGCTTAAAGAAAAATGCATTATCATCCCTTCAAACTAGTTT
>JAATVS010000551.1 GCA_014523695.1 Nitrososphaerales archaeon TH5895 | reverse complement strand
CCGTTGGTTAGACCTGTAAAGACTACAAACTTTGTATCAGGATAGTCGGCACCAACTCTCAATGCTGGATCGCCCCACTCAAATCCATGAGCGATAATAAGATTATTACCTTGATCAGCAAAATCTCTCAACGTAGGTTCTATATCAGGAATCGCAACATTCTCAACTGTAGTCAATTCCAAACCGTATTTTTCTTTTAAGGTCTGCGAGGCGTTATATGCTGTGGCGCCCCATCCGCCATCACTGAATAACGCATCGGTTAACAATGCCACCTTCAATGGTGTTCCTTCGTCCTGTGCCCAGACTAGTTGCGACGTTGGGTATGAAAAACTAGACCCAGTGAACAAAATTACAGCGACCATAAGTCCGGCTATAGCACCTGACAGCTTCCTTACCTCAGATCTTTTGGACATACTTCAAGATTCATAGGGTTTGCAGATCGTAATATAGTTTGTCTGATCTACGCTAAAGATTTATGATATATCATAAAAAAGAAAGTTTACATTGGACAAGTGGTATGTCAAATCCAAGTATTTTATGCGTAAGGGATGCAGTTAATATAAAATCCAAGCTCTTATGAATACCTAAGCATCTGATACCAGAGGAAGGAAAATTGAACCTATGCTTCTCTTGATCTACTATAAATTTGGTCGTAAGTCCAGTCCTGCTAGGAAAGTCTCCTGTCAATTTCTTCGATATAGATCCAATTGCTGGGAATGAACAGATGCCGTATATTATTATTCATAGTATCTGTAACATAATATAATGAAATGATGATTTTATTTATGCACACTTTAAGCTGATGACGTAACTATGCTTAAATACCATAACTTCGAACGCTGAACTACGAAAGTGGGCAGATCCATACCTTCGGTGGATACTCATCAAAATGTTCTAGTTAAGCACAACTATTACAGGGACTCCCTTGAACTTCTCCGATTGTCAGATGAGATTAAGCGATATCCTGGAATAATGGAAGCCTCCTTAGTTATGGGTACTAAAACTAACAAAGACATCTTGATTAAATTAGGTTTCCCCATCAATCAAATTGCTAAGGCCGAAAGCTCTGACATGATAATTGCCTTAAGAGCAAAAGATGACGGCTTGTTACTTGCAACAGTCCCAAAAATCGAAGCTATTCTGCGTGGGACGGGCGGAGAGCGAACCATCGAATTGGATCATTCTTCGCCTAATCAGAGATATGATCTAGAGTCGGTGCTTGGTTCTGTTAAGGACATTAACATTGCATTGATTTCTGTTCCTGGCGAATACGTTAAAGACTTAGCATTCAAATTGATTGATGAGGGAATTCATCAACAGATTTTCAGTGATCACGTACCTATGGATGATGAGCTTCAGATAAAAAGATACGCGGTAAAGAACCATGTTTTAATCTTGGGACCCGGTGCTGGGACATCCATTATTAATGGAAATGGAATTGGATTTTCAAATGCAGTCACCGCGGGTCCTGTCGCGATTGTAGCAGCAGCAGGTACAGGATTACAAGAAGTTTCTACGCTACTGGATCATTGTGGAATAGGGGTTAGACATGGGTTGGGAGTTGGAGGAAATGATCCTAAAGCAAATATTGGGGGTTTGATGATGTCAGAAGCACTAAAGCTTCTAGATGACTGTGAAGGTATCGATGTAATAAATATAGTGTCAAAGCCTCCGTCAGCTAGTGTCCAGCAGAAAATTATTGACCATGCAACTAAGCATGGAAAGAAAAAGTACGTAATGACCTTTATTGGCGGTAGCGAAAATTCAAAGAATATTGAAGGGGAAAAAACGAGGCGTGCTAAGAGGCTAACCAATCAGTCAAAAAAAATTACCATCAGTAACACTCTTACCTCATCGGTCCTTGCGACGGCAAAACATATTGCTAACATGAACAGTTCTGAATTATCAGTCGATCCGATTTACGTCCCGTTCGAGGATCTAAAACGGCTTGTAATGACAGAACGGAAGCAAATAACAAAAGAACAAAAATACTTAAGAGCACTATATACAGGTGGTACTTTCGCATATGAAACACAGGTTATCCTTAATGGTCTTGCTATAGGACCACTCTATTCTAATGCTCCTCTAATCAAAGCACAACTTCTACAAGACCCAATGAAAAGTTTCAAGAATTCAATTATTGATCTTGGTGAGGAAGAGTTTACCAAAGGCAGGGCACACCCAATGATCGATCCTACAATAAGAAAGCTGAGAATTGTTGAAGAGGCTTCATATGACGACGTGGCGGTAATAGTTCTAGATTTTGTACTTGGGTATGGCTCTAATTCTGATCCAGTTGGTTCCATTATTGATGAAATTAAGAAAGCAAAGCTGATGGCCGCGAAAGCCAAGAGACACCTTAGTGTCATAGCTCACGTCTGTGGAACCCGTAGGGACCCGCAAGGCTACGACCGTTCTTTGACAAGATTAAAGAATGCTGGTGTCCCAGTTCTTCCTACCAATGCCTTTGCTGCGATCGCAGCTGCCGGCATAATTGCCAAAGGACATATAGACTTTCGAGAGGCATATTCTCGGTTTATTGGAGAGACCCCGCGAGGCAAATTGACATAATGACCCACAGAGCAAGGAAATTATTGGATTCAGATTTGACGGTACTAAATATTGGTATGAGCATCTTTTATGATGCTCTACAGGTACAAAATGTTAAAGTCATTCAAATAGATTGGAAACCTGGTCCCACGCTTGATAAACTTAGTGAGGAAATTCTATCAAAAATTATGTAATCTCAGGTTCGTGACCATTTATGATTGACGATAAATTAGCAATGCTCACCCAATTTGGTGCGTATTACTCGAATGAATCATCAGCCAAATACATCTAGTGAAGATATACCAATAGGAGAGGGTAACGACGACATGGTTGGTTTCCAATGCGAATATGTAGGAGTTTTGCACAAATACATACTAAGTTCTTCGGCCAAGAAAATTCCACTTGGTAAAGTCATAAGTTCATTTCCCTCTAGCCTCAACATCAAAACTTCGAGAAATGAACTATTGGTCATAAGTCTAAACAAGACACAGTCTCCCATCACAATCAATCTGACCCCTCAATGTAGTAACACCGATTTTGCTGGACTTGTCGAGTACGGATATGACGTCAACAAATTTCGGGACAGAGTCTCTATTGGAGAGAAAATGATATTGCATACAGCGAAGAGTAAGGTCTTTAAAAACTGTTTCGTAAGGCCTACGTATGCAGGACTGAACGAGTTTAGCGATGCTGCAGAAAAAATTTTGTGTTCCCTCGGGGAATCAAGAAGAAGTGGATGCCTGTTGGAGCCTGAAATTACAAATCAAGGCCTTCTTGATCAATTTATCGCTGACATATCAGAGTATGGCATTGGGAACGAGGATAACAATGTGTTTGTTCGAAAGTTGTCACATTCATTGATAAAAATGTGTGGAAGAGGACCGGGTTTCACTCCATCTGGGGATGACTTTATCTGTGGTTTTAGTGCCTTATTTAATTGGCTATCGCAAAGTCGTAAACGACCTCCAGTATCGTTGCCAATTAAGAGAGTTTGCAATTTGACCACTTGGATCAGCTTCAAGTTCATTGAATATTATCAGAACTTGATCGTCGATGAACAGATTCAGGGTTTGATCAACTCTATAGGCGAAATGCGTCCGGATCGATTTATGTCATTATTGACAACGCTTAGTCGCAGAGGACACACCTCAGGCATAGATATCGGTACTGGTCTGATAATAGCTCTTTTCACCTACAGCGATCGATTCGTTGGTACAGAGCTGCTACCTAAAGT
>JAATVS010000550.1 GCA_014523695.1 Nitrososphaerales archaeon TH5895 | reverse complement strand
TGCATCTCAAATTCATTCAAAGAATTGTCAGTAACGTTGAGATATATTTTTCTAGCCCTACAAAGTTGTACTTTTGACTTCGGAACCAAGTTCTCGTGTTCTTGATCTCACCTTCGATTACGCTGAGGTGTTTATCATTGTTATTTAAACCTGCAATTTTCTTCAGATCCGGTCATTGTCATTCTCACAAATCGTAATACATACATCAGAATCAACTTTTTTCTGTGGTCGTTATTGGTAGAGAAGCAGATTCGGTAGTGAAGTCGAGAGATAAGGCCCCTGACTTCATTTGCACAGTAGTTGTTTTTTAATTCCCATCCTACTCCCCCTCAACAAACTGTTTCACTATATGATAGTGTTCCTCACAGAATCCTAGGGCTACATGGTTACCATCGACAAGACCTAAAATATTTCTAACACCATTCTGGGAGCAGTGTCTGTCTTCCTTTGGAACATTTTCTGCAGGAATAACCATATGAAACTGACATTTATTATTATTTTCTTGCCCTTTCAATCGTTCAGACCTCCCTTCACTTCGAAATAATAGGTCGTTTTATACATCTAGTCATCATACCCATCACATGATTTGAATAACCCTCGTCAATACTTTCATGAATATACCTATCTGAGTGAAATTCAAGATATAGTTTTCAAATCGCGTGTTTTTCTATGTCTTATCTGAAGATGTGTATATGTCGTCCTGTACAATTTGTATTGAGATGTTAGCAACTTGTCTCTGAATCGGATTCTTTTTTTTGCTGTTAATTGTGCTTTGTATTGTCCTTGTGATCGGACAGATTCCATCTGGGCCGCATGCATATCTATAATGCAAGTGGATTTGTGATAGCAGAAGTATTGTGATGTCCATCATCCCTTGATGACGATTAGCGCTATCAGGGTATGGTAGCACTATACTAGTAGGTCCGTTATTGTAATTGTTTCCCTTCTCAAACTTTGGATTGAGTTCGATTGCTGATTTCCCAACTTGAAGCTAGGTTGGAGCAAAAAGCTCATACAAATTGATACACTTGAATTTCTTACACTATCCCATCAATTGATTAGTATGAGAAAGAAATTGATTTATACGTCAGCTAAATCGATCCTCAAAATTAAAGGAATGAATTTATTGTTACGTAACGGGATCAAGTTAGTCTACCGAATTTCAGTGAGACATAAAAATAGAGGTCTTTATGGCCCGAACCACCAGGAAAAGTTATATCAAAGTTCAATTTTGACGGCGGTTTCAAGTGGCAGGATTAGATAACGTCATCAATCAATCTATTGACTGCTTTCATTCTTATTTGTGGCTTTTGGCTATTCCTCTTTCTATCTTCTTTTGTATATTGTCAAGCGTCATGATTATTTTATAAATCTGCGCTTTATCTTGGTTCCCTAGTTCATCAACTACTTGTAGCCTTTCCTTGGTTAGTAGACTAAGAACCTTCTCTGCTTCATTCTTGAATAATTCAAGAGTTATTATTTCTGACTTTGAAGTACCATGCAAATCATTTACAATACGAAAGGGAATACCCACACTCTCAAATAGATTCCCTATCTTCTTTATGTCACCCTCGTCAATATGGATCTCCTCCTTTGCGATTATACCAAAACCAGACTTGTCAATATTTCTCAGTGTAAGAGACCTATTAGACGTAGAATACTCTAGGACTTTCGTCATTCTTCTTATATCTCTTATTTCACAAGATTATTTCTTGTTTATGTATACTGCCAGATTTAGTCAGATTAGATACTAACTGCCTGACCCACTGTTTAACAGTGCCATCGTCACCTCCAGACTCGAAGAAATGAATTGTATTCGACCCTTTTTATCGCGATCGTTTCAGCATATTTCACATTATTAGCATTCTATGCAATTCTGGCATGTATCCAGAAGCAGCAATAAGAAAACCGTTGAGGTACAAACTGGGATTCGAACCGTTCAGCCGTTAACGACAAGCGGAGGTCATGAGGAAAGATATTGAAGTTATTGAGGAAATTCCACAGATTTCAGATTCTACATATTCAGATTCCAAAGTTTCCACAAGGAATATATCAATTTTCCCAATTTTTCCTATTGGATTTTCAAGACTATTCCAACTATGAAATGATTCCTAGGTTTATTTTCTTTTTAAACTGTATTTTATAAACTCCTGTGATCATGAACCAAAATGTTAAAACTCGGCCGCATGCAAGTCACTGCAGTCACTGCAGTAGATGCCTTGATTACTAGTTTCGCCCCGAACAATATACTAGACGAGAGTGAGAACAAATGAAAAGAGAACGTTATCAGTGTCCCAATTGTAGTCAGGCCTGTACGAGGAAATGGAACCTGAAAGTTCATATTGAAAGAAATCATGCAGGAAAAAGTGGCCCTACCCGACCTGACGTTTCATCATCATCAACTCGCGTACAATTCACGTCTTTAAAGACGAAAGATCTTGAAAGAAACGATTACCTACACCCACGTCATATACACGATCACAATGACCAAATTTCCCGTGGAATCTATCCATCTAATAATCTATATTCTTCTCCAGGATTTGATTCTAAGATAAAGGAAGAATCAACTCCAGGTAAGATTACAGATCCTATGGACGATATATTTGAAACTTACAGGAAATACCATGAGATGACCAATATACCAAATCAGAATAAGGCTACGTCGGATCAACCGTCATTTGCAGGCCTCCTGCCATTCTTTGCTAGGATGATCATACCACAGAAACCAATTAGTCAAAATAACATGCTGCCGTGGCTAAAAGTCATCTATGAAAATAGAAATGTTGGATATAAAGGTCGTACTTGTTATAATTGTAAATCATCTTGGGTAGATTTATTATACGATAATGAAAAGGAAGCCAAATTCCTGCATGAGCCTCCCCGTCCCCACAAATGTGAACCTAAAAAAATTGTAGATGATAATCACGTTCATGAACCTCAAACCATCAAAGATGATTTACAAAAAGGATTGACGGAACTTTTACTCTATTCGGCGATTACTACGATCGTCTCATTGGGTTTCCAGCCCGTTCACTTGAAAGCTATAGAACTGGATTCAAGAAATTATGCGCATGAGAAAGAACAGCAACAAACTGGAAATAGTCCTAGCATAGGAAATGTCAACGAAAACTCCACACCGCTAGTTGAAGAAGGCTTTAAAGAATTACGCAATTTAGACGAAAAACATTGGGCTTTTCAAGCGATTAAAAATGGAGAATATGTGATATCCATCCCCTCCCGCCTAGATCA
>JAATVS010000549.1 GCA_014523695.1 Nitrososphaerales archaeon TH5895 | reverse complement strand
GTTGCTATTATTAGCTAGATCACTACTATATACGTAATCTGTCATATTATGTCCTTGAATCAATTGTCCTGCTGATTGGTAATCAAAATGCTCACGGGTAGAAATAATGTCATTATTATGATAGGACTTTGTACCACTCTCAGATGTATTCAGCAAATGTACCATACCATATGCAGGTAGAACAGAGATGAACTGTAAAATATGAAAGATGGCGAGAGTCAATAATAATAATGCTGCTGCAGTAAGGGTTACTAATCTAGATATAGATTGTCTCTGGATGTGCTTTATTGTTTGATTCTGCTTCAACCCATTCAATAAATGTCTATCTGGACAACCATTTAAAGGTATGACAACTCTTCTGTATAAAAACCTGTGATAAGCATATTTGCTTAAGAATCAATATTTATGGGGAGTCCACAATGGAATTACTTTCTTACTGGCCCATCATTCAGTAATCGGTACTGTCCCTCCACTTTATTGTGTGAAAAACTTCAGTAGATGTCTTACACCCATACTAATATCTCATATCAATACGTCTCAGAAACTAAAAAACAAAAGGAATTATAACCGTCAGTACATTAAAGTGTCGCATATACGGATATGAATAAAACAAGTATCACAACAATTACTGTTATAGTGATGATTCTTTTTTTGATAGTTGAGCCTAGTACTACTGGTTCATATAATATAGATGTGCTGACAAAATATAACTCAGTTCGGGCTACAACTGGGAACGATGTGAATATTGATGAATCTTCTAATTCTACCTCTACCTCTGGTGCCTGGAGTAATGGTGCAAGTAGTCCAACACCAAAAATGGAATCTGCTTACACCACGATAGGCGACAAGATATATATAATCGCTGGTTACGGCGAAACTGGAAAAAGGAATAAGAATAGTGTCGAAGTATATGATACTAAAACAGATACATGGACGACGACTGCACCTGTACCAGTCAATCTGAATCACGCTGCAGCGGCAGCTCTAGATGGTAAAATCTACGTTGTGGGTGGCTACCTCGACGACAAGATTCCCTCAAACAAATTATTCATATATGATCCAACCACTGATGTATGGCAAGAAGGGAAATCTATGCCAACCGCTAGAGCTGCGCTTACCGCTCAATTCATAGAAAATATTTTATATGCTGTCGGCGGGACTGACGACAATAATCCTTTAACAGTAAATGAGGCATATGATCCTACTACAGATACATGGACTAGTAAAGCGAACATGCCAACACCAAGACAACATATGGCATCAGGGGTCATTGATGATGCTTTGTATGTAATTGGTGGAAGACCAAAGGGCAAATCGTCTAATATAGACAATAATGAAGCATATGATCCAAAAACAAACACATGGACCGCAAAGGCACCAATGCCTACCGCTAGAGGAGGAATAGCTGCTGCAACGGTTCCCACCAATGGAGAGCTATTTATATTCGGAGGAGAAGCTCCAGAAAAGACTTTTGATAATACTGAAATATACAATCCCAGTACTGATACATGGACTTCTGGTCCCGCCATGCCTACAGCAAGACACGGATTGGCAGCCGCTGCTATAGGAGACAAGATCTACGTAATAGGCGGAGGACCGGAGCCAGATATTTCCTTTGCAAATGTTGTAGAAGTTCTTAATGTAGGAAGCAATGGTGTTACTACAGGAACACCAAGTTCACCATAGTCTATAATAATTTGAAGTATGCAGATCCAAAGGCATAATACACATGTGCTTTCTTCTTAGCATAAAAGCACATCACAAATCGCTGTTCCAGATCAGAGGATCTTTCAATCAACACGTTGCTAGAGACAAGAACAATTTGAGTTAGATCCTATTTTAGTTTCCAAGATTGATTATTTATACAAAGATCTTTACACTAAATGATTCTTTAATATATTACGTGACAATTGTATTACCCATAGAATATTGATATGTCGAGTAACATCACTGGTGATGAATCACCAAGTTTAAGCAACTGACAAATGAAGTATTGAACTGATCGACGTGGATGCACGAGGTATGTAACATCCTATGAGCGATCCTTGCTCATCGATTATTATATCGTGGTTACCAAAGACTCTATATTTATGATAGTTATATGGAAACTTGTCGCATAAGGAATTTCGGAAAGGACACAAATAAGATCCTTCGAACGGCTTTTGATGCCACCATTGCTCCAATTCCACGCATTCGTCAAAATGTTTATTCTCATATAGAAAACCAGCGCAATCTGCTACGATACGTACGTGTTTGTCCTGTCTGATTTTGGCCCGCTCGGTCAATTCTCTTTCCATTGTATCAAATGGTTCCAAATTACCAGCCAATGCTCCAACATAGTGTGTCGATAACTTAACGAGTAACAGGTTTCCTTCTCTTATATTATTATCAAAGTCTACAATTCTTGACTTTAATGTGTTATTTAGAGTTCTGATGTCAGGGTTCATAACGCTCGCATATGCACAGAGCTGTCCCCGTTTTAATCCCTCGTTAAGGTACTCTGCAACTAGTTTATCTCGCTCGTCCTCATTATCGTATAAGAGTAGAATGTGTTCATTAATGGGGGGGTCATCGATAATGCGATAGTGATTAGATATAGATAGCAAAGAATGACACGAACACAACCCTCTGATCTCCTCCTTTGTCAAGTAAGTTAAGAGATCGGTGGCCTGATATGCACACACTACTATTAGTGGATAATCAGTTTGGGGTGGAATTAGATACTCATATTCTAGAAATTCCCCTTTTATTCCCAGCCTAAAGAATAAGCAAGTACTTACGAATACTCTTGCCGCTCTTTTTCTGCTCCTAGACAACTTCGTAACTAACTCATCCCATGAATGCTGGATCCGCTCTCTATCGAGAGTTCCTCCTTTGTCAGGTTGAAACCACTGAGAAGAAGTTACTATTATCAGATCTCCTCTATTTTCCAGGTCATTTATTTCACCTGCGCTGATATTCCATTCCTCTTGCATTCGTTTATAGATTATACTCCTATCGAAGCTTTCATCGATTATTAGAAGGATGGCTTCGTTGCTTTCTAGAGCGGGTTTCAGAAAGCGAAAGGCATCGTCGAGTTCTTCATCTAAGTTGGAATAAATCCCAATTAGACGACTTGAGTTTTCATTGGTCGGAGATATGAGAGTCAAGGCAGTGCTCTATAATTGTTGTTTAATCATTTGTACAAACATCTGTATTTATTGGTATAGTTTGAGGACAACAGTGTTATCAGTAGTATCGCATGACATCTTTGCTTGCAATGCTACTTCCAGAACATATCGCGCGATTTGCTTGATGAAATAAGAATACTTGAAACCCATATCATGTTCAATAATGATCCTATCGTGATCCTCATAGCTTTCAAATCTATGCGGTATTCGTGATATTCTTAACCAAGTCTCGGTGAGATCGGATAAAGAAGTGAGGGTAAAACTACCTCGCAAAAAAAGGCTTACGTCTACGATATCATTTTTAGCTGTATCTCGTGCTAACTCATCTAGTTCTTCTTCTGCAAGCGATTCAATTATTCTCATTAAGAATGACTTTGGCATGTAGCATAACCTAGCCTGAGAAGCCAAGTTGTGCCATTCAAGATGTTCTTTAATAATTTGATTAACCAAAGTATTAAAACTGACCTGTTTAACCTCTGACTCTGCACGTAACTCTACCAGCTTCTGAATGGGAATTCTAAATGTGACACAATTGGTGGATGGTTTAGATAAGCTAACAGTCACATAGGATAAATCTTGGTCGTTCTTCTTAGGCATTATGTATTATCTGCAATAGAATTTCGAAACGCAACTCTATAAGTAATAATATATATCTTTT
>JAATVS010000548.1 GCA_014523695.1 Nitrososphaerales archaeon TH5895 | reverse complement strand
TGAACATCAATTACTGTATAGAGTGCGAGTGCTGTCCCAGTAGGCGTAGGCCTTTCTATGCGAACCTGTTGACATCGATCTATTCCTATCTTATTAAGTTGGCTAAGGTTCGCTAAACAATGTTCGCGAATGTGATTATTATGAATTCTGCCATCGATTGGCTTAATTTGGGCGCTATAGGATTCTTGACTGTGATTGCTTTTAAAGCACTCTTCCATTTTTAAATCTTATTCTAGATTGGTTTTTCTATTATACATTGCTTTCTTTAAATCATACCTACAGATGTCATAAATACCTTAACTCGATAATTATACACTAATGAACAAACAGCTTTGACTTATCGTCTTTTGTCGTTTGTATGAGTCTTAATTTTTTACTTATATGTGACTGCAACAATCATTATTTTAGGATTGGACTTGTACTATTTTAGGTACTAGGCATTGTTAACCTAACCGCTTTCCTAGCAGTTCTACCTACTATACCAACTGATCCCATTGGCAAGAACATGGTCTATTGAATTCATTCTTCTTACCGGTTGCTCGAATTAAGTCTTCACTTATGGAACAAACCTGCCAGCACGGAACAGTATTATCTTTCGGATTGTCTGAGATATGCCAGTATTTTGGGTCTACTATTATGGTTGAATCTGGTACCTATATAGTATTGAAATGTCTCCATGCCCACATAAAAAAGTAGTCCACGATAATCGATATGAAGGCCAGCGGCAGCAGCAGATCGAGTTATATGCGTTTCAATATTCCCGATGATCATTGTATTATCAGGCGTACCTCTGGATATGAAGTCCTGACATGAAAGATCAGTAATCTTGCTAACGTAATCAATAGACTCCTGAGAGAATAATTATAGGCGTAAAATAACCTTTGATTTCGCTCTACAATATGAAATTTGATATGAATAGAAGCATATTTGTGGTTTATAGTATATACTCCTGAATATATTTATACAATAGTTTTCGCATAACTCTTCAATAGTGAATTATAACACGATTCTGCAAATTTCAATAGATTTTTTCTATCTTTGTTAACACCAAGATAACTTTCGATGTCGAGAGGAGAACTGGATAATAGGTTTAATCCGTACCGATTAGCTTTGAGTGTTTTAAAAACAGCTATAAGAGCAGCTACTAGTAACGATCTTTTATCATTTAGTCCTTGATCAACTATTTCTAATACCTTGTGATAGTTTAAGTCTTTGCTTGTGTCTCGAAGCATGATCCTCTTCATAAATAAATGTATATCAATCAAAATATCTAATTCTAAATAGAATTCATTTTTTTTATCTGTATTAGGCTTCATTTGGACACCTGTTTTATGACATAAATTAAATGTACAATTCGACAGTCAAATATGGGAGTACAGAATTTTGATAATTATCGATAGAAACTAACTTCGTAATCCAGTCTATTACAACGAAAATACCAGATCTAGCCAGATGTGTCCATTTGCCCTTATACAAATTGAAGAATAGATATATAGCAGATCATGACAAAGAGCTTTGTGACAAGTATTACACAGGAATTTCACATAAAGCATCATCTACTAAGAGAACATTTGACTTTTTCAGTAACTGGAAGCACACTCCTCGAGTGTCTGGAGAAAGCAAAGCAATATGCTCGAGAGTACAGTAATTTGAAGAGATGGGATGATACACCCGAAGTGGAGTTTGGTTCGGGTTAACTTTGATATTACGAGACACAACGGCCGAATCTTAACCTACATAATTCCGACTCTCTTCAATTCTGGTCAATATATTCTGTATCATAGGATCTGTTAGTGTACTTGCAAGTTGTATTGTCCCAGCTGTATTGTTTAAGATAAAACCAGGAAATGATGATAATTTTATTAATGTATCATTCATTAATTCCAAAATTCCCAGCTGATATACATACTAGACTGAAGATACTTAGAGACCAAGTTCCAATTAAGCCATTGATGCATTGAAAAAGTAAATGCATTCGTTTTATGCAATTTATTGATATACATGAAACCCCCCATGACGATTGGAGGTTTGTATAAACTCTAAACATGAACAGCATTCCGCATAAATGTTATTATTGTATTCAAAGTGAATTTGGTTTAGTTGATTAGTATGAAAGACATATCGTGGTCCACTATCCAGGTTTACCGGGTTATCCCGGACCAGCCGATATTGAGCTGTATGGTCTAAAAAAGCGGGGCATGTCTTGGGAGAGACATAAAAGCAAATATGGGATGGAAACAGTCAATCATGGACAGAAATCAGACAAACTTCGTTTCTATAAAGCTATTATAGTTACGACGAGAGATAGTACGTCAATATGGTGAAAACACTATCAAAGAAGCGGTCATCTGCCAAATATGATGTCATTGTAAAAGCCAAAGCAACAAGTACGCGAATCGTAGGTATTAACAATGAAATTGTTAGGCTTGAGACTAATGGCAAGGGGCAGGTCACGGGAAAATACTATTCAGGAGTTCATTGGGATACAGTAGAATCTACAATTCTGTCAGATGGAAGTGCAATGCTAGCCATAAAGTATTTACACGTGACTAAAAACGGTGAGTCTATTGCAGGAACTGGAACGGGAACTCAATTGAGTCCAAAAAAAGGAGGATTTGCAAAGGTTACTGCTGAGGGAACCAGGTGGACATCTGCTCCTAAGTTATCGCACCTAAATGGTGGCAGATGGACCGTAAATGGCGAAATGAATACCATTAGAGAGACTGTAGAAGTACGGGGTAACTTCACAATCTTAAATACTTAAATGTGCGTAGTTTTCACCTGAGATAGTATCTACTTTCATTTAGTATGATTACAATTGCAACGTCGTAGGTAGATGTAGAACGCTTGGTCAAACGAAATAAAGCGTATCTCTAAGACCTGGATCCATATTCGGATGGAAATAGTTCATATCATTATTGCTGATGCATTGTAAATATGCATGTAGATGAGGACAAGAGTAAGATTGAGATCGGTATGTCCAAAGATCGTGAATGGGTTGAAAGAATAGACAAAACAGTGTATGAGATATGTAGTGAACCAGCTAGTAATGGGATAAGTTAAATGAACAACATACTGGCTTTATCATGGAATCCAATGATTCTATTGCGTTGAGCTCCATCGGCTAGGCTATCGAGAAACATATTAACGAGATTCCGTCTAAACTAAAGCCTACATTTTAAAATATTCTAGAGGATACTAGAACCAGGAAAGATAAATTGGAAAGATCGCGAAGACAGATTTTTTTTTATAATTTGTTGTGAACATATTGATTGAATTGTTGACAGTATCACTAACCACTATCGCTGGTAACAAACCCAACCAACTTCGGACGGCAAACAGATTAGATAGGAAAGTCGACAGGTTGTTATGTATCGCCTGGCTGTCTTCCTATCTCTAGCTTGACTGATTATCATGAAGTCCCACAATGCCTTCCGTAACAATCTGGTATGTAAGCAATGGCAGTAGGATAGTAATGAAGCCAAATTCATCATAAATTCATAATCTTTTTCTAACACAAAATTAGAAATATTATAATTGTACTGAATATCTATGATAATCGTCATATTCAT
>JAATVS010000547.1 GCA_014523695.1 Nitrososphaerales archaeon TH5895 | reverse complement strand
GAAGATAAAAAGAGATTTTTGATGGATAAGCTAATACTATGAAATGCTCAATTGTCAGGTCTGGGCAGAGCTATAGATATAAAAAACAAACAGATAAAACGAATGGACAAATAAATGTCGTAACTTGTAACCTACTAACGTTTAGACAGACAGAACATTAGAATCACTTTGAACAGTGACAGGTTTTATTATGTTAATACATTAGTTCATCCTACCCTAATGCCTACTCAACTATGACTTTTAATGAGTTACGGACAGAACACGAATAGCTTCTCAAAACCTGTAGAAACAGGCAAGAGTACACCGTAGATATTACTGACACAGGTAGAGATGGAGACAGTATTGCAAGAATAGTCAGCCTAGTAATTTTTGTAAAAAATGCAAGAGCCGGAGACAAAAACATGAAGATTAAGGTTACTATCACAAAAGTTGTAAGGTCAGACTTAATATCATATGATTAATAATTTCTAATTTTACTATCCAGGTCTTACTAAGGCACTAACATATTGTTCATTAACTGATTGCTGTCTAACGACAACTTTGTTAGTCTTATAGAATTCTATCTCCATTCCTCTTGTTAGACTATATTCTATTCTAAATGATTCGTCAGTTGAGATAGGCATTAATTCAGTGTTATGAGAATTACAAACGTGACAATCGAGAACATGCGATGATGATTCAGATAGAGACTCTAAATTATCAATGCCGAAATAAGTCGCGCACCAATAGCATGAATTACAAATTACAAAATAGATCTTATCGATAGGCTGCAATATCTCATTGTTTTCAAGCTTGGCTTTTTTCAGCCGCAAATCATACGCTATATTAAGTCTAATCAGTGCCATAACAATTCTAAAATACTATTATTACAATCTTAGCTTATTATATGTTGTCATGAGTTTGTATGTACACCTCATTACCTCATAGGTTTATTATTTTTATGCATTGTAGTGATAATAATTGACCATCAGTTGACTGCAGGAATGGAATTAATGAAGATTATCATTGTAGCTAAACCCCTTCTTTGATATTTCTCGAATCTTTATACATCATTGTTATTATTATTAGCATTGGTATCTGACTTAATAGTCGATTATGATAGTTTTTTGCATACCCGAGATGGTGAAATTACCTTTACCGCAACAGTCTCTTTAATGGTATCCACTTCACCTTCAACTGTCCATCTACCGCCATTCAAGGAGCAGAAGTCCACATTGTTCCCTCGCCGGTGACTTTCGCAATTCCCCTTTTGTTGGAGGTCATCTGAGTTCCAGTTCCCGTTTGCTTAATCGATTAGCCTTTATTAGTCATATGCAAGTATCTTATGGTCATGGTCGCACCATCATCTGTTAACATTGTTGCCTCTACTGGAGCCCAATATACTCCTGAATAATGTTTTCCAGTAACTTTCCTTATCGTTGCTCTCAAGGCTTTACAGTTTCATTACTAATATCAACGATCCCCATAGTTGTTGCCGTGGGCTTTATAATGGCGTCATATTAAGCAGTTGACCGCCCTTTCTATGAAGCAATAGCCATGTTGCCATACGATTGCATCTGGTGACTATAACAGGCTTTATAGCAATTGCTCACAATCTCATCTCTTTCTCAAAGTTTTAATTAGGGACACTCAGATTGCGATTTAATATGCAAGGTCTTCAAAAACTAAAATGTGCATCTTGTGGCACGATGTTTATGTCTGAAACAGAGACTAATACATGTCCCTCGTGCTCTGAACAAAGTCATAGCCATCATGAACACGGAGCCGGCGGCTGCGGCTGCGGCCACTAATTTTTTTTAGCATCCATTTGAATGAGACCTCTAAATACTGCACTGCATTAGTAGCTTTAAGATAATAAAAAAAGAGAATTAATCTCGTATCTCTGGCGTCGAGCGAGCTATCTTTCGTTCCTAAAGTCCATCTATGACGATGATGAGGTAGAAATTGCTGTTAGCAGAATTGCCTCGCCAAATGTTTGTCCACCATCATGACTTATTTTCATCAATGGTTGGTCTTTACCATCTGTCTTATCCCACCAAGATACAAAGACGTTGTCCCCATCACGTAGGTGATCTTAAATTCCCAAATACTATATTTGCGCGTTTGATATAACAAGAGTTATTCCATGATAGCGGCTAATTGGGTTGGCTTGACCAGGTATCTATCTAGCTATCATAATATTTAGGCTAGAGATGTGCTAATAAACGAATTATTCTAATTATTTATTAAACCATAAATGTTATTTATCAGAGATCCGAATTTTATGTCATGCGATTGATGAAAATTGAGAAGAAATCAATTATGCCACTTTTAGTGGGCACAGTAGTCATGTTAGCAGGATTTAATACTCATGCTATTTTAGGGCACAATTTTTCGCCCGATGAGAGTGCATCATTTCTTGCCTTAGTTAATATATTAAAGGCAGAAGCTCAGATGGTTCAGCAGAATTTAGCAAGCAATAATATGTCTTTGGCTAGTGATCATGCGAACAAAGCATTAGCACTATTGACAGATGATGTGAATAAAGAGATTGGAGAAAGAAACCAGCGATTATCTGATGATCTTAGTACTGCTTTAGCATCTTTAAAGATATCTACAGAATCGGCTCAGGGTAACAAAACGGCCAGTGACATAGATCTTTTAGTTAATGATATCAATGGTATTCTAGATGAAATCGTTACCGCAAGAATAGATCCAGATCAACTGAATAATTCCACTATACAGGTACTAGCGGTAGCAGAGTTACTAGATGAGGTGCTTAGGAATTACGGAGATGCTTTCGCAGTTGGATATGACATGACCAACATGTCGATGATGACGATGGATGGCCATAATAATACTAATAATAGTGGTGAAAATAGTAGTATACATTCGATATCCACGATGAATATGAGTGATGGTGATGACAATATGTCAATGGAAGATATGTCTAATTCTAATGATATACTAATAAATACGACAGATCTTCAGACTGCACAAGCCTTAGCTTTGAAAGTACAAGAGCTATTCGACAACCAGATAATGAACTCTTCATTATCAGAAGGTTCTGAAACTGCAGATCAAACGATTAACAATGTATCAGCTGCATTAGAAGACCTAGTTAGAAGTATTGATGGAAAAGCGTCTCCAATGGATATAATGATGATTATCCATACAAGAATCCATCCCAATCTCATGGCTGCATTTGGATTGCAGCTCGAAAATGGTTAATGATGATGATAAAGAATTTAGATAACGTCAAAAATTTTTCTGCTCTTAAGGTAAAATTTCGCTAGGATTTAACAGAATGGCATAATATATAAGAGTGCTGAATACTAAGATGTATGATAGAATTAATGACTAATTACAATTCTATGCTATTAGACATTAGTATCTAATTAATATTTTTCTTGCATCTTGTAAATTTTTAATTCGGAAAG
>JAATVS010000546.1 GCA_014523695.1 Nitrososphaerales archaeon TH5895 | reverse complement strand
TAACGGAGGAAATCTAACTAAGGGCACCGTGACCGGTGGTCAAATACAAGGAGGCAAAGTTACAGGAGCTAACGTTACAGGTGCTGAAGTAACTATGGCAGATATAACTGGAGCCAATCTGAGTGGAGTGAAGTTGAAGGCCGGTAGCGAGGAAGCAAGCAAGGAAGGAGAAGGACCATTAGGCCAGATAGGTGAAACATTAGAAAAGCTTAATCCCCTGAAGTAAGGCGACACAAAAAATTCCCTTCTAACTTTGTTGAAAGAAGCTTAAAATCTTTTTGAAGTAAGGAACTGCACCGTTGGCGAGCAATAACGAAGTCGAATTAGCTAACTATACAACTTAGGATAAGGCCGATCTCAAAATTAAGATAGTTCAAATATTTGTCCGCTAGCTTAAGATGTGATATCCCCCTTTCCCTGCGGTAGTACATGTATTATAAATAATGTAGAACATGGCTAGGTATGGTTTAGCTATTTTTTCAAGTATTGTAGGATCTTTTCCTTCCTCAATTGCAACTTTATCAAATATGTCAAAGGTTTCTTTTGCATTGTTTGGTTTTGATGTAGAAATCAACCCATTGGCATACCTCGCAGCAACCTGAATTGCATCCGATCCCGAAGCAGCCATATATAATGGAATATCCGTAGAAGACGGTGTATAGAGTCTAGCATTTTTCAGTCTAAAGTACTTGCCTTCAAAATTTACTGAGCTGTCATTATTTTCTCCACTATCGTAATCCCCCTGTGCTCTGATGCTTTTCATTACTTTTTTCTTCATTGGTTGTTGTTGTTACTGTTTTCTGCTTTCGATATCCTTTCTTCCAAAGCTTGTTTATTATTTGGAGAGCTTCCTTTGTTCTTTCAAGTCTAATACCTGCTTCAGGCCAGTCGAAACCTAGAGGTACCTCATTCATTGCCTCTCCAGTTCCAACACCAAGTCCAATACGACCAGGGTACAAAACGTATAGTGAAGCATAAGCTTGTGCAATTACCCCAGGGTTGTAACGATAGACTGCTGCAGTTACTCCTGTCGTAAATTTCATTTTCTTAGTACGTTCGGCAGCTGCCGCCAACCAAACCCATGTAAAATTCCCAAATCCATTGTCATGCCACCAAGGATGAAAGTGATCACTTGTAAGGACAGATGTAAATCCGCCCATTTCAGCTTGACCAACAAATTCTATCAGGTTTTGCATAGAGTACTGTTCTTGAGAAGCCCAATAGCCATAGAACCATATATTATCATCCACTATTTTCAAACATAATATTTAGCATTAGCATTATAATAATCAGAATTTAAAGTCGAGATTAATTTACGTTAGATTAGTAAAAGAAATATTGATTACGACTTAAACATCTGTTGGCGTGAAATCGGACTCGGGTTCTGATGAGGGGACATCTGGTCCGGCCGTTGTGCTTGTACTACTACTAATGTTCTTAGCCGGCAGCTGGGGTTTGTCAGATCTTGTACTTCGAAAGATATTGCTAATAATTACAGAACTGGCCATCAGCACAACCGCAAGCCCCTTTAACAGTTCTCTAAGCATAATTTATCGCCGCCGAGTTAACCATGATGTATACTTCCTTTTTCTCAGTGATGGCAAAACAGCTGCGGATACCCATATTATAAGATAATCTAGAAAGTATATAATAATTACATAGCCAAATTAAGACGTAGAAGTATCATTTGTGAACCAAAATTACTATTACTACGATAGATCATATCGAGTAATATCTCATATTTTCCATAATATATTGAGAAAGTGGATGCGGTGGACTTACGAAGAATGTAACTGTAATCATGGAATCATTAATTTTAGATCGATTAAGTTCGTGATCAATGGTGCTAGAATTGAGCTCCGATGTCAAGTGCAATCGTATCATGGGATGGTGGCATATTTTCACAGAAAAGATTATGCCATCAAGACAAAAATGGTCAGAAGAAGGACACAAAGCAATGTGTTAACTCCAGCAGTTTGTTCGTAGAAAAAACTTAAATGTACAACTAGTGACTATCATTTTGCGTTAAAAAGAGTCTTTCTAAATCATCTGAAAATGAAATATCAAATTTGTTTAGAACATCAATCCCCAAAACACTGGCAACAGCTGGACACAATCTACCATCAACAGTGAGATAGTTTGAGAGACCAAGATCGCCAACAGCTAGATTATGTATGCCCGTATTCGCGTAAAAAAATAAACTACATTCTGGCAGAATGAACGTTTTAAAGCTGCCACCCATTGCAGTATACATTCTGTCTTCGCGTAGATTTGTCTCCAGTGTCCCATAAGGTACTTCATTCCAACCCAGTATTGTAGTTGACGCACCGGTATCCACCAAAAAATTAATCTTAAAAACTAATTCCAGTCGATTGGATAATACGAATACAGGTACATAGTACCTCTTGTCATTAAGACCCTGATAACATTCAATGTACAAGACTATACTTCATTTCTTTTATCTCTTATAAATTCAACGACGACATCCAAGCGGTCTATATTATTTTGCTTTAATTCGCGTTCAAATTCATTCATCTCTTTATTATGTGCCACTATAACATGGTTTTTATTGCAACATATTCTGAATAAAATTCTTTTATTAGTTCATTATAATTTTTGTGAAGCCATCGGCTATCGTCAATGAATTGTTTAAACCGTTCGTCTGTGACTATTGACATACACTATATCAGATATGAACGATATATTTACATCTTTAATTCATATCTTTTTCAAACTCTAACGGAACTAAAAATACAAATAGTTCAGAGCACTGACGACGTTCTCACGATGTATTGTAGAATATCGTTAAATAATTTGTTTTAGAGACCCAATATGAGCGATAGATTAGATCGTGGAGATAAGAATGATGAGACTAGCACAGATGTGGACGCATCTTTCTCGTGCCTGATTGCGGCCAACAGTTCAAATCACGTCAGGAATTAAAAGAACACGGAAGCACTCAGCATTAAATTCCCTATTTATAGAAAATGAGTGAAAATAACTTTACCTGTAAACTGGGTACACATGAAATGAGTTGTGGCCCACCAGAATGTATCTGTATTCAGTTGGGTCAAGACCAGAATGAGACAGATTGCAGATGTATTGGAGATATTTACAAGACGACACCTGATAGTTCTCGCGAAGTGTCTGAAATAGATGAGTTTATCGATAAAGCAAAGCAAAACATCAATACAGCAATCTTTACCATAAATATGACTGAAAAGCCGGTGTCCGAGGTCGCAAACTTTTTGGAAATGTTTGTCTCGGAAGGTAAAGTTCCAGAATCTCTTCAGGGCAAATCTGTAGCTTTACAAGTAGGAAAGAAGACGATGAAAGAAATATTCAGCGATTTGGGATTAGAAATTGGTGGAACAGACAAGTAAGTTCTTTCCATATTGACACTGATTGACAAACTATTGTGTATTTTATTAAATTATGAAAGAAAATGAAAGAAATAGAACCGGATTTGTAAAAT
>JAATVS010000545.1 GCA_014523695.1 Nitrososphaerales archaeon TH5895 | reverse complement strand
TATGTATCTTGATATGTAATTACCGTTTTCTAATTCTCTTATGAGGACATCATCTACATTATATGCTGAATTGAGAATTATTTTGGTTTCGTTGCATTCTTTTATCTTGCGAGCAACAGAATCACCCATCATGTCATCCAATTTATAATCCAATAGTATGAGATGTATTTTGTTACCCCGGTTTGTTTCTTCTATGTACCTCTCAATACACTCTTCGCCAGAGTCTACCGTTATTACATCGTATCTTGACCCGAGTACTAACCCAAATAATAAACACACATCTGGTTCGTTCTCACATATCATTATCGTTTTCTTTTTTCTTTCAAAATTACTATTACTATGATGATTATAGGTTAAATTCAAAATGCTTGACTTGCGAGCTTTGGCATGCTAGATATAAAGACCTTTAGAACCACATTACCTCATGATAGACAGAAGCCAATGAACAAACAATGAGGGGTTTACGTATTAGAATCACAGACCAGGCATTCAAGAGGCAGATAACGCGTCGTTGACTTGTTTTATTATGGTTTCCATCAATGTGTTTTTGTCTTCTGATGTTGTCGATTCATCAGCTTGCTCTTTAATTATACTCTGTCCGTCATTATCGTCATTCGAATCGGATATTTTAGTAGAATCTCCCTCTGTATCTTCATCTTGTTGTTCATCGCTTGGTGTTGCACCTTCTGATACACCATCAACACCAGTGCCATCATTACCATCAGCACCAAGTGAGTCAGCTGATCCGTCATTTTGGTCGTCACCGTTACCATCTCCAGATACTGGAAAGCTATTTGTAGATGAATCATCTGTACTACCAGATTTCTCTGGGGCTGGCGTTATCTGTGCAAGAGCCAGTCTCTGATTATCATCTACTGTGTTTAGTAATATTGTACATAGTAGCATGAGTCCAGACAATGTGCCACATATGACATAATGAGTTTAGATCATTCTTTGCAAGCTATGTTGACGGATCTATTTTTCAGTTGGTTCAGACAAATCTGATAATTATTCTTTGATTAATATCACTTTTCTATTGTGACTTATGGAAAAGAAGCTTTAGGATTAAACAGAATTGCTTTTCATGAACTCAGGGCCACATCATAAGAATAATAAGTGATCAGATTTCGGCGATAGTATAACCATCAAAAAAAGAAAGATTAGGGTTCAGAGAGTGTTGAATCCGATATGTCTATTGTGCACTCTCCTATACTACCGCTGTCTCCGCCCTCACCGCCACTACCGCCAGGACCACCAGGACCTAGACCGCTTGAGCCCCCAGGACCCCCGTTTCCCCCGTCTCCACCATTTGTACTACATGGATTTGCAGACGCTACTCCAATTGAGTTTGGTACAAGTACTGCTGAGATTACGAGTGCTGTTGCCACTAAGATTGCTGCTGGTAGAACATTCTTTCTTGTCATTTTACGATCACTAAGTTAAATAACATTTATTATTTGATTTAAGAATCTCATATAGGGTTTATCTATATAGTGTACGTCTATGTAATGACATATCTTAACCAACGCTAGTAGTATAAATCTGATTTCTCTACTACTATAATAGCATATATGAATTGAACTGTTCCAAGCCTGATGACAAGATTTGTGTTAACGATAGCATTTCGATATTGAGTGATAGTCCGAGATGAGAGCTAAAATCCGTAATCATACCGCCGTTTGGCTCTGTCCGAAATGAATTTTTGACACGTTGATTGTTTCCGTCAACAACTAACAGCAGTGAATTCAAATTAGTTGTTATTTTATCAATATCGCGGAACAATAAACTAGAAGTATCTATAAGTCGATATATAATGAACGCCTATATATATTTCTCAGTAAAATATGACTACAGAAATGTATAGTAAAATAACTACCTTTGTGTTAGTGGCAGCAATTGCGGCAGTCCTAATTACCTCGGCGACACTTGCAATGACGGATGACGCAGATGCCAAGAAAAAGAAGAAGAGGGGCGGCGGAAACAGTCAGAGTTCCTCCCAAAGTAATAATTGCGCATTTGCCCAGTGTCAGAATGCCGGTTCTCAGATTCAGGGTGACCGTAACTCCGTAGCAATTTCTCAAAACCAAGACTAGACTTCATCCTCTTTATTTTTTTCATCTTTAATTTTCATGTGACAAATACCTTAATATCTTGTAAAAGAAATTGAATCTCCTGTTCAATGGCGACACCATTTCATATTGTCCTGGGTCCAAAGACCTCCATCTTCCCCCGTCCCCGCCATTAGGACTGCAGGGATTTGCGGATGCTACCCCAATGGAGTTCGGTACAAGTACGGTTGCAAAGATGAATCTTCTCTTCGCATAGCCAACCGGTGTTTACCCCAATCACGTAGAAAATATAGCCACTCTTAAGCAATTAGTTGCTCTTTATCATTAATGATATTATATCAGTGAAAATGTACCAAGTAAATCTATCCACTATTATCTTCTAACCAAACATTGATCAGTGTGTACACTTCATAATAGTTAAATACCTTTTTGAGGAGTATTTGCAATGAGCGATGATAGTACCGAGAGTAATGAAGTGCACAATACCAACGATCCATTTGAGTGGAATTATTATACATATTATCGAATTCCAGTGATTATAAATAATATCATCAGAAACGATGGGAAGAGTCCTATTCAAGGTAGAGAAATCGGGAAAGTATTCGCAGAATACAAAGACAATCTGGTTGTAATAGACGGTGAAAACAAGAAAGAACACGAATATTTGATACCCAAGAGAAAAATAGATCGGTACGATGAGAAACAGATTTTTCTTAATATTTCAGATGATTCATTAAGAGATTTTGAGTTCTAAACATGCCATACTAATCAGAATGCATTTTAAAAAGATGTAAATATTCTCTGCTTCCAATGAGTCACATGTCAATAGTCAGAGATGATCGATTTAACCAATTCATCGACGATAGCAGATGGCTCCACAAAAATTACAATGAACTAATAAAGGAATTTAATTTAGAATATGTTGCAATAAAAAATCATATAGTAGTAGCACATTGCAAAGAGATGAATGATTTTGAACGTGAATTAAAACAACTCAATATCGACCGCTTGGATGTCGTCGTTGAATTTATAAGAGATAAAAGAAATGAAGTATAGTCTTGTACATTGAATGTTATCAGGGCTCTAATGACAAGCGATACTATGTTCCCGCATTTGTACTTTCCAAGCAGCTAGAATCAGTTTTTAAGATAAATTTTTTAGTTGATACTGGATCACCAACAACACTACTTAGCTGGAATGAAGTACCATATTCCACACTTAGGACAAATCTACGAGAAGATAGAATATATACCGGAATGGGTGGGAGTTTTAAAGCGTTCATTTTGCCCGAATGCAGTTTGTTTTTTTATGCAAATACTGGCATATATGATCTAGTTGTCGGCGATCTTGGTC
>JAATVS010000544.1 GCA_014523695.1 Nitrososphaerales archaeon TH5895 | reverse complement strand
ACATTTACGGGTAAAGCTAACTCGAGCAACACCAATAGCTTAGATCTTCTGATATGGATATGGCTACGCAAGGAGATGATATAGTAGTAACATGGTGGGAAACAAACCAGACAAATTCTGAACCGGCAATGAGGATAAGTAAGGATAATGACATGACATTTGGACAAATACTAAAGCTAGGAGTTAATGGAATTATCACCGATCAATAAAACAATTAGTAACTGGTTCCGTCCGCTTCAAGGGAGTCAAACTTAGTATCTGCTGTACAAATTGGTAATATTTTTCTGGTTGGGACATTTTCCTTTTTCCTAAGTCTAAACACTTGGACAACTAGACACCATTATTCTCTGGTTTATCAAGGTGGCCGTCCTTGGCTAGTCGTTCCTCTACATATTCCTTAATTTGACTTGATTTGGATTTTCGTGTATCTTGGCATACCTTCTCAAGCGCAGCGTTAGCTCTTTCAGATAAGAATACTTGAACGCTTATTTCCTTCGGCTCATTTAGCACCCTTTCGACCACAGCTCTCGGGTCGTCAGTTGGGTGTTCCAAAACTGCTTTAACTATTTTCCTAGTTTGAGTTTCGTCTCTTGCCTTTTCATTGAGTAGCTCAGCGACAATCTTCTGTTTGTTCCTCGGAACGGTGCTTAACAATGCTGTTCTCCTGTTCATTGTTGGGCCAGCAATCGGCCTAAGTATGCTTAATGCCTCAGGATCGATCAAAAGGGGAGAAAGCCACTCGGATATCACCTTAGCTGAACTTAATCCGAGGGCTTCTGCCGCCTTGCTCCTATTCCCTCCAAACCGCTCTACTACCTTTTCAATTACTTTTGCACGTTCTATGGCACTTAGATTTAGACGTTGTATATTTTCAACTATGCTTATAAGCTGGGCCTCTGGCTCGCTTAATAGCTTCATTACTACACAAGGAACTTCTTGTAGTCCAACCCTACGTGCCGCTTCAGCCCTTCTGGCTCCAGCCATGATTTCAAAATTTTCGTGGCTCACTTCATTAACGAGCAAGGGTTCTAGAATACCATGGATCTTTACGCTTCGTTCCATATCTTCAATCGTGTTGCCTTCAGGATCGCGTACGTTATACGGTGCTTTATTCAATGACGAAAGTGCTATTAGAATCGACGCACACGTTTAATCTATTTATCTATGTCAATCTTCTTTAAGGTCTAACACTGCCAACCTAATACGTGTAAGGCGTTCTAAATTGACTTTTGCTACCTCTACATTATCTCTGATTTCAATATTTGCGTATTGTCGTACTTCTTCATCATTTAAAATATCCAATAGATACTTCAAATCGGCTTTATTCACTTTAGAAGAGGAGGTCATTTCTTATCGGCTCATAATAATCCCTATAACCACGGGTGCAGCTATTCCTACTCCTATCCCTATCCCAAAAGCCCAGATTAACGCGAAATTGATATGCATCATTTCTTACTCACCATGTTAGATATCCTTGTATGCGCGTAACTATGCACGATAAACGGCCACTCAGTGATAACGGCCCTCAAGTTTGACACAACACTTAATATAATGCACGTTATGGAAAACCAGAGTACAATACAAGTTGGCGGCGTATATGGAGAGAAATGTAGCATTCTACTATGTGGTCATGCTGACTGTATCTATCTGCACTCTGATGGTTTGTGAGAATGTATATGCAGAAGTGAACTCACAGACTTTAGAATCGATCGCTACGCCGACAGGAATCTCAGAAGGTGTTGCTGAAATCAAGATCGGGGATTATCCTGTATATATTTATGGAGATCTGTCAGAATCAGATCTTATATACATACTCGACGGGGGAGATCCCGGTTCCAACGGTACTGTATCTGTATTTAATACTACCACAAATACTGTAATCCAACGCATAACTGTTGGAATTGATCCTACGTATATTTATGGAGATCTGTCAGAATCAGACAATATATACGTGCTTTACTCTGAACATTCTGACACAGTTTCTGTAATCAATACATCTACATACGATGTCAAAGATGTGCATGTTGGACCTGGCCCAACCCATATTTATGGAGATCTGTCAAGAAAACCCGAGATATACGTGGCCAACCGAGGGTCAGACTATGTGTCTGTGATTAACACTCGCAGCAATACGGTGATAAAAAATATAACTGTCGGGGAAGGACCTAATTACATTTATGGAGAGAAAATATCAGATAATATATACGTGGCCAACACCGGTAATATATCGAATGGTGAAAATGGCACTGTATCTGTAATTGATACAACCATAAATGAAGAAGTACATGAGATACCCATTGGTGGCGTTCCCAATTATATTTCTGGGAATCTTGAAGGTTTAGTGCCTCGCATATATGTCCTTAAGATCGGTGACGATACTGTTTCTGTAATTGACTTTCCTGACACTTTCTCTGTAACCGGTGAATATCCTGACGTGACGAATATACAGGTAGGACGCTACCCTAACTATATTTATAGCGACGTAAGATCAGGCGATATATTCGTGGCGGTTGCCGGTCGGGACACGTCAGAGGACACTATTTCTGAAATAGATACCGTTATGAAGAATGTGACAAGGAACATAAAAGTTGGTTCATCAAGTCCTGGGTATATTTATGGAGATCTGTTTGAATCAGACAATATATACGTGGCTGGTAGTGGAGGTGACACCATATCTGTACTCGATACAACTTCATATGATGTGAAAAATATACAAGTTGGAGACAGTCCTGGATATATTTATGGCGATCTGTCCGAATCTGACGCATTATACGTAGCCAATCGCGAATCAGGCAGTATTTCCCTAGTAAATAGTATGACCAACAAGGTGTTAGCAGGAGTAACATTTGACGTAAGTCCTCTCAGGGCAGGTAATGTAATTTGTAAATCGGATTCTGACGCCCTAACGAGTCCATTAAATGTCTTTCTGTACGTATCCTCTGGTACGAGTTGCATTGCTGAACCAAGCAAGGGGTTCGAGTTCAGCAGTTGGGTTGAAGTTTCTAGTGATAACTCAACTAGGATGATTACAGCGACTTCTGGTTCTCCATGGACTGCTCTTCTAGATACTCTAAATCTTAAATCCACTGATCCTGCTGCAAACATTACTGTAAATCGTTTTGGCAACTTTGCTGCATACTTTAAGGCTCTTCCTGATCCCCTTCCACCAGAATATTGGGCTTCATTGTTTACTGTAGTTGCTACCGCCATAGTTGGGTCGTTGCTTATTCCTGCAGTCATAGGATGGACTAAATCAAAACGGCAAACTTCTAGATTGAAGTCGTTCCACAATCAAATGGCTCTTGCATATGAGGATAATACGTTGGACGAAAATGACATACTACGATTAAACTCATTAAACAAAAACATCACAGATTCCTATGCTGCAGGTAAGTTAAATAATGATCAATACACGAACCTGAAGAATGAAGTTTCTATTGCATATGAAGAAATATTTAAGGGGAGGATCGATTCACAAGGCAAATCGTCTTACGGCATTATAAATCGTGGAGGTGGTCTAAAGGAGATAAAAGAAGAAATATCTGATGCTTATTCAAAGGGTAAGATAACTAAACTACATTATGATCTTTTAAATGAGAAGATATCAAAGATGACTCAAGAAAAAGACTAGTCCAGAAGGGGAAGAAGGGGGTTCATTCCTCCTTACTTACCATCTCGGCTAGTAATGCCTTTTCATGTTTATTCTCAGTTGCATCAAGACGTCTTCTTAACTCTCTAATAGATTCCATAGAAGTATCTTGAGCTCTGGACTGTTCATCTTTATACCTTTGAAGTTGTGTCTTTAATCGTTCAATCTCTTCTGATTTTTCAGATTCTAGCTCTTTGACTCTTTGTTGTAATCTTTGACTTGGATTTATCGTCAATGCATCTGAAACGTAGGACATAAAATCGGAGAGCAAATCTTGCTCCGAAGGTCTGTAGTAGTTATTCCCCAAACCAATATCGTGGCCCAATAACAACTCAATATTGATAGATTTCATACCACTCTGTTCACAGATTGATTTGAATCCCTTTCTAAAAGCATGGGAGCGCATACATTCAGATGTCTTGACACCCGACTTCTTTAAGCAACCATCAACGGCTTTCTTGACTGAAACATCACTCAAGGGCTTGGGTACGTTAATAGTAAATGGATCTTCCTTGTTAAAGTACGTCCTGAACAATGGAGACTTGTCATTAATCTCTTCACCGTACCGTCTGCGATAATCCAGGTATTCATTTATAGCTTTGGCACATTCTGGAGTTGTGAATGTAAAGTATCTATCCTTAGTTCCTGCATAGACTTGTACCTTATACAAGCTGAACTTTTCCAACTCGGTTAAATGGCCTACCCCTAGCGTATGCAATGCTCCAATCCTCATACCAGTGGAGACCATAAGCAGAATCATAGCCCTTTCACGTAGATCAGAAACCGCTAGAATCTTAGCGATTTCCCCGATAGTATATGGTCTATCATCATTAGTTGATTCATCAGAAGGATAGTAACGTCTTAGTTTCCTTTTGTTTAACTCGATATCATTATTTTCCAGAAAGTATAGGATAGCAGCTACATTGGTATTTACAGTATTTCGGGAATATCTTTTTCCAATATCGTCACGCATGAATAACACATACTTAATTACAAGCTCCTGGATTGCTTCCTTTCCTAAATCTAACAACACGTCCAAGTCATGTATTCTTATGTAGTTCAGAAAGTGATCAAAGTTATTGCGATATTTGATAGCAGTTTGCTTTGAACGATGACCTTCATCAACCTGGAAGATAAGCCTCTGACGTCTCTCTATGTCATTGATAAAGCTTCGATTTGAGCGTGATTCTTGGGTCGTAGCTTTACTTAGTTCAGACATACGAGCTAATCTAATAGTTTGACTAGTATTTCAATTACTCTAGGGTACTGGAAAAAACCATTTCAAGTCTAATCCTAGATCTCAATTATTATTAAATAGTTAACCCTCAAAGCTTCCCTGAAAGGTAAATGTCGTGCCTACAGCACTTTGAATGAATTTGTCTGGCATTAGATCTATTATCCTATTTGTTGCTTTCCAGCCCGTACAATGACAAGGTATTACGTATTCAGGATCTGCATTCTGTATTTCTTTTATCGTAGGATCCATAGCTTCTTCATAAATGCCACCATCAGCAGGAAGATGAAAGCCACCTATTATGGCATAAATTTTATCTACTCCAGTTAGATCTTTAGCATAGTTTAAGGTATTTATAATACCTGCATGGCCACAACCAGTCAAGACAATTAATCCTTTATTTCTGAGATTTACTACTATTGCTTGATCATCTTTAACCAATGGATCTGAAACGAGATTTAGGCTCTTTTCATTACCATCATTATCATCATCTTCACTATTATTATCAGAGTTTTCGGCATATTGATATGGAAACCCTTTTTCAAAGCTTGTCCTCCTGGGTATCTGACCTGTCATTAAGAGAAAAGGATTCTCTTTACCAGGAAGAATCGTAGCCTTGTCAGACTTATGTATTGATCCTCCTAATGATATTAGTTGACTCTCGTCCAATGATGGCATCCTTGCTTTCCTTCCATCAGGAAGGACTAACCATCGTCGCAGAAAAGCATCAGGATGCAAGAAAACATCAATAGATGATAAACGTTTAGAAGATATTCTCTTAAGTATGTTGACAAGACCTGCAGAATGATCAAAATGACCATGACTCAAAAGGATCCCATTGATATTACTAAAATCAATACCGAGTAAATCCGCATTGTGAATTACTCCATCTTCGGTAACTCCAGTATCAAAAAGATATGTATAGTTAGTATTTCCATTCGTATTTTCTGTCAGGTTTTGATTGCCATTGTTGCTGTTGTCGTCCTTGACAATATTGATTAGTGCAGAGAATCCGTGTTCAGCAGTTGGAGGAGGCAAATTCAATTTATCATTCATTATCAAGGGACTCCTTAATGCATGAGCAGAATTTTTTAATAGTAAATCTGTTGAGTTGTCCATAAGAATTGTGATCGAGATTTTTCTAATTTCCTTTATAGACATAGCTTATCTACTGATAAAAAGGTCGAAAATAGGTGCTTATTAACATTTCCTGTATTGTTATCTGATCATGGACAACACTATAAACTGTCAGGACAGAAGCATGGTAATAAGGTGAACTGCCCACATGTTTTCTCTACTTCTAGTGCTTTACGATCAGATTAGCATTAGGCAGCAGTCAGTAATAGGAAAGACGAATAATTCTATTTACTAACATCGCCCTCGAGAATTGCCGCAGTAAGAAACTTAAACTGCCTCGTCGGATGATGACAAATTTTTACTCGGGTAATGATGTAGTCTAGTATCCATATACCAATATTATTGAGCCAGATACTCATCAGTGGTAAGAAAAGATATTGCCGTTGTCTATTCATGGTCGTATTCCTAAAGCCTGTATGCTTGCAATACGCAACAATTCCAGCCTGACCCAGGCTCTTCCTACCATCAATGGGCATATGCTGGGGTAAGATTCGTCACAACATTCGATTAATATAAAGGGCGTTAGGATACTTTAGTGCCAATATAACACCTCTTGATAGCGCCGGTTATGAAGAAATCGATGAAGTGCGAAATCCATCCCTCTTGACTCTATTATAGTGAATTACGCACAAAATATGATCCTAGCAAGGTCTTAATTGGCTACTAACTCCCTATTTTACCTTACTCTCATCATCCTCACCAATTCTTTTCTCCAGCTCTTCTAGGATTCTGCGGATCTCTTTTATCTCTTGCACGATTTCATGTTGTGTTAATGGTATCTCTGATTCCCGTTGCACTTGTTTATACGCCTCTTCAGATTTCCTCACAATTACTGAAATAAACAGATTTATGATTATGAAGGTTCCAATTACAATAAAGCTTGCAAAGTATAACCAATATATTGGTCCTAAATTAGTAACTATTGGTTCCATTACATTTACCCATCCTTCCAATGTAATGATTTGAAATAGCGTTGTAAAGGAGGTCAAAAAGGATGACCAATGTTCTGGATCAATGTCCCTGAAAAGGTGATACCCTATTATAGCGTATATGAAGAAGAGGATTGAAAAAAGAATCAAAATATTAAGTATACTAGGTATCGATCGGACAAGTGTGGATACAATTGCACGCAATTCAGCAGATTTTGTGACCAACCTAGTTATTCTAAGCAATCTGACCAGCCTAGCTATTGTTGAAAACTGTCCTGCAGTTGTAAGGGATAAAACTATGATAGCAAAATCAAAGCAATTCCAAGGATCTCGGAAATAGTTTTGTGGTCTTGGATAAAGCGCGATCATCCTCAATATAGCTTCCACAATGAAAACTGCAATCACCAGGCTTTGAATTAAGCTGAAAGTTCCTACTTCAAGTAATTGATAATATTCACCAGCCGAATTTACAAATGGTGTTGCTTCAACGGCGAGAGCAATTGCTTGGAGAATAATGACTCCAGTAATTATCCAATCAAACATCTTGCTTCCTACGAAGCCTTGCGCAAGTTCAACAACCTTATTCCTGTCCTTTCTCGATGACGATGATGT
>JAATVS010000095.1 GCA_014523695.1 Nitrososphaerales archaeon TH5895 | reverse complement strand
CAAATAGATTCTTTAAAAAAGGTACCTGGTCAATGAGAAGGCCGTATTGTATCGTAACAAAATTTGCAAATGTCATCAAAAATATTAGATAAACACTATGACCATTCCGAAAATCCAGCCATCTCCTTCTAGTCCAGTTACTGGCCAGAGATTTCAGCAGGAACTTGTATTCCATAATGATATTGGGCAGAATACTGTTAAAATATATTGCGTATCCCCATGGCAGCAAATTCTATTGAGTAGATACCTTCTGCCGCTGTCTGTTCCAGTACATATAGAGTAATACAACTGACACTTTTAAGAACTTCTAGCTTATTTTATGCGGCAAGGGTTGTATAATTATATTATACAAACCATATTCTGAAATATTTGCTTCTGGACTTTTCAGGGCGTACGTAAAACCTTGTCATGTGATTCCTATCTCTATTGTCTTGGGCTATTGATATTGCTGATTCTTGCAACTTTTTATTGCTAAGATTATACTCATGGGCCTAAATAAACGGACAAGATTGATTTGGACCCAGATTTGTGAATCATTTCTGACTCAAAGTTCGGGTTTAGGTTGATGCTCTTATTCGATTCTCCATTATCTTCTTCTGGTTCTAGTTCTTCTGGGCTTGTGATATCCTTACCACCTTCACTTTCTCCACTGTCCCCTTCACTGTCTTCCTGATCTTGACTTGGTGTTTCCCCAACAGGGTCTGTCACAACAATCTCTTCATCGCAGGCGTCTTCGACATTATTACCATTGGAATCTTGCGGATCTTGATTTGCTACTGCAGGACAGTTATCGTCTGTAAAGCTAATCGGCTTTTGTTCAGAACGTAGTTTTTACCGTACTATCACAGGATTGAAAATAGGAAATAAACACCTTTTTGTCGTTGTTGAAGTATCCTGTAGATGAAATGTCCCAAGAAGAATATCGTATAGTTATTTTGCTCGATAACTTTTGAACTCGAGATCGAATGATCAATAATCTGGATGAATTTATTCCCGATTGGGATACAGTTTTAGCCAGAACGGAACAGAACATAGCCAAGAACGCCAAGAATTGACAAGAATTCTATAAACTAGATAGCGGGGGATGTATACAGAGATCGGTGAGGATCAATTCTCTGCTATATATCTCATACTATTCTTGGGGACTAAGGCTGCTTAATTCAGAAATACGATAATCTGATTAATAATTCCATAGACATGAAAAACACGCTAATTGTTAGCGGATTCGCGGTAGCATCCTTGGTAGCTGCAATGATCATATCGCCAGTCACAGTCTCAGCCACAGTCTCAGCACTAGCAGACTTTCTGAATCTAGAACAGGTATTTGTACGCAAAAACCCATCCGGACTAGATGCCTTATTTAGAACCGATGGACTGATCCCAACGAACGGTAACGGAAATCCATCAGCATTTGGTTATGGCTTACTAACTTCGGCCACCGCCAGCGGGCAAGGAATAATAGTAAGTACCACACATAAAGGTGTACTAGACAGCGCAACACAGGGTGGTAACGGCAACAATCCCATATTCCACAATCATTTCATAACACTGAAATCAATCGCAGGCACAGGATGTCCAGCCAATGCGGATGCAGCGGTAGACAAAATAACCTTCCAATCCCCAGGTCAAGTAAGGATACAAAGTACAGATGCCCTTCAGGCTAGAATTCCAAATTCGTTTACAGGCACTGATTCATTGACCAATCAACCATTGACCCTATCTCCAGGAAACAATGTGGTAGATGCGGTTTCCTTCAGCTTGATCCCCATCGGAGTGGGGCCAGGCGACACTACGCCCTCAGCAGTATGTGTTGTAATCGAAGATGTAGCAGATAGAAACACAGAGCTTTTCGTGAGATAGATCCCGGGAATACTGTCCCACCACCAATTTTTTATTTTATCTTAAACCTATCCTTTACCTCTTTTACATCACCAAAAACAGGTATCTTCACCAAATAATTCGGGTTGTATCAGTATTCGAAAAAGAGACATTTGACAGATCTTTAGTTTCAAATCGAATTTTATTTGGAGACGTGATTTACATGTCTGAAAAAAGTTACAGAAGTGAGTCCGATTAAACAGGACATTACTGTTATTGAGAGTCGTACTATTATTGGAAAAAATAGCATTTTTAAACACGACATTATCCCTTATTTGAGAATTCGACATGAGAAAAGTCAACACTCCCGTTATTATGACTATGGCCATGATCTGTCGGCGGCAAAAATTTTTCGCAATAAAGGGGGACGGTCACAGGTAGCTGTATTGGCTGTTATAGTCTAGCTGTTGTTGTCAAGGGCAAGAGTTAAAGTAAGTAAGGGATACTCCTTAGCATATCAGCTCGACTAATGAAGATACAAGTTCAAATACCTCACATCAAGAACACTGATATACATCGTAGGTT
>JAATVS010000543.1 GCA_014523695.1 Nitrososphaerales archaeon TH5895 | reverse complement strand
GAACTGTCTTTATAGGTGCAGTTAATTATTCTATTTCTCCAAAAGAAAATGGCAACATCTTTGAGGGTGAATATTCGTGGCAAGATGAAAAATATGAGCGTCACATTGCAAAAGATATTATTGAAGTTCTTGAAGCGCATAAGTTTAATTTGATTCACGCTCAGGGAAAATTACCATGTCTTGTAGTTGCAAATTTAGTTACTCCGAGACGAGATCCACATGGTCAGGATAAATCACGTATTGAAACAAGACCGTTTATAACTACGATTATAGAAGCTGTGGGTAAGATGGCTTCAGGGGTTCAAACATATCATGCTGCTGGTTGGAAATTTCGAGATCCGTTCAAACGTTCCACAATAAAAAGACACAATCTCAATTTTGGTAAAAAAACCAGGATTGAGGATTTGCTGAGGAAATTTCTCGTAGAACAGAGAGGGCTTCCAAGACGATGACTGCTTCCACGGCATCAAAAAAAGCGGGAACAAACAAGAATAGGTGGACTCTGAATACTGCTTGGTATCTATTCCTTCCTGTGATGGAAGCTTCGGTTAGAGATGGAGTAATTCGAGCAGTCGTTACTAGAGATTATTTCAAAAAGTTAATCAGTAAAATCTGTAACAAGTATGGTATAAAGAGAGAAGATTTAGGAATAATTGCGGGAGTGAGGGCTGAGTTATATTTTGACGGCACATGGACCAGCGTTGCCTTTGATTCGATAGAGGATTTAGCCGGAAAGGGTACTGATATTATATTTATAGAGAAGGAGGGAGTTCCTGAAGTACTTACTGAGTATGCAGACAAGTATGATATTGCGATGGTGAATACTCGAGGCTATCTAACCGAATACGGCAAAGATCTGATGACTGTGGCCAAAAGTTCCGGTGCTAATGTCGCTATCATGACAGACTATGACCTGACCGGAATAAATATTGCATCACTCTCTACGAAAGACATGCCTTGGATTGGTGTTGATGAAACGACGTTAGAATATTTTGGCTTAAATAGAAATTTTCTGACTGCAGATGCAACTAATATAAAATTAATTAGGACAGTTGAAAACAAGGTTGCAGAAGATAAGAGGTTCAAAAACGTAGACATTCAATTCCTAAAGGACAGGCGTGTCGAAATAGACGCTATTCTTGCACAGGTCGGCGATGAAAGGTTTTGGGAATACATAATGTCAAGACTTAAGGAAATATTCCCAACAAGGAATTACAATCGTGCTATATCATTACCGGAAAGATACTCAAAGGAGAAATCTGATCTCCTCCCTAAGGCAACAAAAAAGTTGGTGCGGTATATTATGGATCTCGCTGAGGACGGTACCCCAGAAATTGAAACCGCTATCAAGACAAGTCAAGAAAAGGTGGACGGCTTCCTTGACGTACAAGAACAAAAGAAAAAGAACATGGAAAAACTTACCGAGACATTGGCTCAATATGATGAAATGAAAATGTTGGACGATAAGATTTCTGAAATTTGGGAGCTACCAAAGTTCAAAGTGACATCCCAGCATTATGAAGAGGAAGACATAGAAGATAATAGTGCTGAAAATTCAGCAAGCTGAAAATAAGAGCGAAAATAATACCCCCCCCTCATAGAAATGCGATAGTCCAAAACTGCTTCCAACTATTTCTAATTCATGCTCATTACAAATAATAGCTAACACTGTATGCTGTTAACCAATAGACTCCTTTGATTCCTGTCTGCTCATTTTCGGGCTAATAGTTCTCTTATTGTGTCTATACAAAGAATACAGTATGGATTCAATAGACAATACCACAAATCAAACGGAACTTCGAAAGGTTCAGACGATTCATGGAAATTCAACCTTTATTTTGGTGCTCCCCAAAGAATTTGTTTCAAGATTAAACTTTACTAAAGGAGATTATGTAAAATGTAAAATTTTGAATAATCAGTTACTCATCGAAAAGGCTGAACTGTAGAAGGAGGAGACTTCGTGTGACTGAAAGAACCGATAGACAGCCTGAAGACGTGCTAAAGAATTTACCCCAATCTGCAAATATCGCCCCTGATAGATCGCATCGTCTTGAAGACGCACTTAACTACCATGCTCAGGATCTAAACGTAATACCAATACCGAAACCCGGACAACAAGTCGCTGAAGTATTGAATAACGATAATGAAACATCCTCCAAAAATGCAGATGGAAAGAGCGCAAGAGGATATGGCACATGGGGTGAATTGCAATCGCAACCTCAGACTCTCGAAGATGTTCAACGACGCTTCCAAGGCAAAGAAGATTGCAATATCGCGATTTTAACGGGAGCTGTTTTAGGCAT
Organism: Nitrososphaerales archaeon TH5895; assembly: GCA_014523695.1. Taxonomy (GTDB): domain Archaea; phylum Thermoproteota; class Nitrososphaeria; order Nitrososphaerales; family Nitrososphaeraceae; genus TH5896. The sequence goes on along the minus strand of JAATVS010000543.1, from coordinate 3,754 downwards.
AATTGCTTTTGATATCGACGGAGAAGTAGCACAGAATCATTTTGATCATATGATTGCAGGCTTAAACGATCCTCAGATTGCAGACGCTATACGGAATACGATGCAGACAAGAACTGGGGGCTCATGCGGCAGGCACATCATTTTACGTGTAAATCCTCTTGAATTTATTGGTAATGATAATTGCATTCGAACTGCAACTTTATGGAGAGGAAACGGCAGTCATTCTGAGATCAAACTGAAGGCTGAGGGAGGATACATAATTGTTCCTCCTTCAGTACATGCAAGTGGAAAACGGTACGAGTTCATAAATGAGGTTACACCAGTCGCTCTGTCGAGGGAGCAGATAACCAAGTTAGTCCAGCTATTCCGTACATCTAATGATAATAATGGTGATGCAGGCGAAGGTGATATATCAGTAAGGAATCGAGCCGAAAATTCACTATTCAAGAATCTTGAAGGCTCAAAGGTTAAGGAGGTAGTTTCTGTATTGAGGAAACACTATCGAGCCGGCAGCAGAGATGAAATGATTTTTGGAATTGCTGGTTTGTTATTTAAGAATAGGGTGTCTTTACCAAGTGCTAAAGAAATCATAGATGCTTTATGTGACTCTACAAAGGACGAAGAAAAAATTAGCAGGCTAGACGTTCTAAAAAACACCTACATGAAGGGCCTAAATGGAGAAGAACTGAAGGCCAAGTCCCAAGTCTGGGAGGTGTTTACACTACTTCATAATGGAGATGGGGCAACCGCTAATAAGGCTTTACAAAGTCTATTGCAAGTCATTAGTCAAGATGACGATGGTGATGGTAATGATAGTAATGGCACCGAACCCAAAGCCAGCAAATCTGCTAATCTCCTCATTCAGCTAGTCAAAGAAAATACGCTACTCTTCTTCAAGGATCAATATGGAATGCCAAATGTACTGATTAAAGTTACGAGCCACGTAGAGATAATGCCAATTCAAAGTAAAAAATTCGAGTATTATATAAGCAAATCATACTTTGATAGTACCAAGGGTGAGAAAGTTGCCGGCTCCGAATCAGTCAACAATGCCATTCGCGTAATACATGCACAGGCCCTATTTTCGGGACAAGAACGTACGTTAGGACTGAGGGTAACATGGGGCGCAAAGAATAGGGAGATATATTACGATTTTGGAAACTCTGAATGGGATGTTATCAAGATAACGTCTGCCACTTGGAGTATTTCAAAGATGTCGGATGCTGCACTATTTACCAGATTTAACCAAAAAGCCCAGGTGATGCCAAGCAGAGAATATCCTTCGGATATATTTGATCAGTACTTAGATCTGATGCAAATTAAGAATCTCGCCGCTAGAGTCTTAAAGTTTGGACTGTAGCGTTACTAATTCCAGATATACCACATCCTATAGCTATTGTTCATGGGGAGAAAGGTGGTTTAAAGACGACTTTTTGCAAATACCAAAAGCGACTCGTAGACCCGGACAGAATCGAGGTCAACAATATTCCAAATGAAAAGGCAGAGTTCGTACAGCAGATGTATCATAATTACCTTGCCATATATGACAATGTGAAATACCTTCCTCCATGGTTTTCAGATGAAGTTTGTAAGGCCGTAACTGGAGCGGGTAACAGTAAGAGAACACTCTACACCAACGATGATGACACAATCTACGATTACAAACGCTGCATAATGATAAGCGGAATAAATAATTGGTTGACAGAGCCAGATGCTCTTGATCGTAGCATAATAGTTGAGCTTGAGCGGCCACCTGATGATCAAAGAAAGGAAGAAACCGCGGTTGAAGCTGATTTTGAAGAATTAAGGCCTAAGCTTTTCGGGTACATTTTGGATGTGCTAGTTAAGGCATCGGAAATCAAGCCCGAGATAAGGCTAACCAAATTGGATCGAATGGCAGATTTTGAGGTTTGGGGTGAGGCGATAGCTAGGGCAATGGGGTACCCGCCGATGGAATTTGTCAATGCCTACCGTGAAAATATCGGGATTCAGAATATTGAGGCAATCGAAAATCATCTGTTAGCTCAAGTGGTAATTAAATTTGTAGATAGCTGGTATATTGAAGGACGCGAAGCTTGTTGGCAGAGTCCCACGTCCTTAGTATTGGAATATTTAAACAAAGTTGCTCATGCGCATAATATAGATATTATCAATAGCAAGGCCTGGCCCAAAGCGCCGAATTCCTTGACTAAAAAGCTAAAACCAATACTATCTAACCTTCGTGATGGTCTGGGAATTAATATTAGTATAAGCAGGCAGACTAGTGGGGACAAAAAGAAGAGAAACACTTCTTTTATGAGGATAACTAGAACACCTCCATCATCTCCACCATCTCCACTAAAGCAAGCTGCTGCTGGGTGCAAAGCTGCCGGTAATGTAGCCGGAGTGGAGATAGGAGGTACAACAACAACAACCTCCACTGAACAACAAATAGCTCTACTCGAAAGCATACAAAATCACTCTCAGTTTTCACGGGATGGAGATAGTGGAGCAAGTGGAGATACTATTGGGAGGGATAATGGGTATATTTCTGTTGTATCCAGCCAAAATAGTGAATTACTCAATAATTATGTCGCCTTTGATTTGGAATGGAATACTGATACAAATGGAGAGAAGCTAATTTATGCTGCTTCATTTGTTGACAACCAAGGTAAGAGAAAGACACTACATATAGCTGATTTTGACAACTCAGAACGACTGCTCCTACAAGATGTTACGGAGAAGATAACTCAATATCCATTGTCGGCAGGTTGGAATACCATGGGAACTGAACAGACAAATGGTGTCGATTCAGATTTAACAGTTCTAAATGAAAGGTGCATCAAAAATAGCCTCCTCTCTATAATTGGGTATAACGGTAAAGGGTTACCATTTATCGAAGGCCGTTTTCACGTAGATCTTTGCAAGGTATTCAGAAATAAAATTATCAAAGCTTCAGTTTTTGATTACAGATATAGATCTTTAGGGCTCAACGACGTGGCAACTGCCCTACTTGCCAAAGGAAAGCTCGAATATGTAAAAGGCCAGAATATTCATTCACAATCTATCGATCTACAGAGGGAGTATGTTCTGAGGGATGCTGAACTTGTAATGAATTTGTCAAATATCAATAACGGCCAAGTCTTGCGGCTAATGGAGGCGATATCACAGCTAACCGGACTCAATCTTGAACAGGTATGTCATTCCACAATTTCTGCTTGGTGGTCAAATGTTTTTGCAATTATGGGCTTTGCACCAACAAAAATATTCTCAACTTCTGATCTTAGAGGACATGACTACATAGGAGGCAAAGTAATTGAGTCCAAGAAGGGTGTATACCACAATCTCATGATTGTTGACGCAGTGAGCTTGTATCCTACGATGGCGATCTTGCACAACATTTCCTTTGAAACCATTAATTGTGAATGTTGCACGGACACGGAAGAGGCGAAAGTTCCATCAGAAGTATTAGACAAAGGATATTGGATTTGTAAGAGGAAGGATGGAGCATTCCCACAGAAATTAAGGGAATTTAGAGCAGAAAGAGCTAGACAAAAACAGCTTGAAAATACTGTAATGCAGCAAGGACTCAAGATACTAATAAATGGCGGATACGGACTGTTCGGTGATGAACGCTTCAAGTATTATGATATCAGAGTAGCTGAGCTCATTACCGCATATGGTAGATACAGCTTATCTAAAATGCAGAAAATCGCAGAATCAATTAGTTTTGAAATAGTGGGTGGTGACACAGATTCGCTATTTCTTCTTGACG
>JAATVS010000094.1 GCA_014523695.1 Nitrososphaerales archaeon TH5895 | reverse complement strand
GTATTAACTACTGAATATACGATCGATGTATAACTGTATTATTCTGGGAGTTTTTAGAGAAACCTTAATCTAAGTCTTTCGCATGCGATTCCATCAGATAGATCTCCTACATCTAATGCCAATTCGGACAATGCAAAGTGATTAAACAGAATTCACAAGGGTGGAAACTTTTATACTATGGACTTGGAATTTTCAATTCTTAGGATGCACTGGGCGAGTTTTCTATTCAGGATTATATTACCATCAGTGAGCAATTAGACTATGAATTTCACGGGTAGGCAAAAAGTTGAAGTCCAAGGAGTATTCCGCTTACTTTCATTTGTTTCCCTTGGTTTGATCTTTGCTGTTATTATTGTGGGGGCATTTGTGAGCGCTCGCGGTCAAGGACTGTCATGTTCAGATTGGCCACTGTGTCCTACTGGATTTAGTTTGTCACTTGGAGGAGAGCACTTTATAGAATATGTTCACAGGATTATTGCACTGATTGGTGCTATTTCTGTTTATGTTACCACGATCTACGCCATCAAAAGATTTGTCAAGGCCAGAACGGCTGCTACTATTACCAGTATAGCAGTCTCATTTCAGATTGCAATAGGCATGCTGGTTGTTCTTTCAGAGCTTCAACCGCTCATTGTCGCTGTTCACACTGGGGTAGGTGTCCTCACCCTAGCATTGGCTTTACTAACATTCATCTTGTCTTACCCTGTTATCACAGGCCATCCAGACTCAAACTAGGCTTCTTCTGAAGTGAGTTAAGGCGTACCTAACTGATTGGGACACTGAAGGTCAACTTATGAGTCATTTAGTCAGGCAAAACTTGATTGTATCCCGCGAAAGTAATTCGAAAAAATAGCTCATGCCATAAATGATATTTATTTAGTTACAAATTGTATATTCGTCTTAACTAAAAATGGTCTCTTACCCAAAAAGGATCCACAACGCTAGCGCCCAAAGACTGAACCTTGAGAACTACGACAATAATTGCATCGGTCAATATAAAAAGTTTATATTTAGCGGTAGCTTGTTTTTCGCCACACCTAACCGTTCTTGTCCCCCTGATTATCATTCATTGTCCATGGGAACCTCTTGCCAATTATTGAACCCCAATCGAGCCTAGTCACGATATAAAGTAGAAGACCGACAACTGATATGCTAGCTGCTGCAAATAAGGCCAGGTACATGGGCTCAGTACTTCTGTCTAGTATTTGTTGGGCCAGAGGCCTTCCCCAGAGCAATAGTATCCATACTACTGCCAAGTTGACTATGAGCTTTCCAAAGAATGTCGTTACAACAAACTTCCATGGAGTAAATTTGGATATTCCAAGAAGTATGATAATAATATCATCAGGCGGAATTGGCGTTAAAGCTGCTATAAATGAACCTAGTGAACCATATTTTGCTAGAAATATTTGCAAAGGAGTCATCCTACTCAATGTTTTCTTTTTAATCAGGCTCCTCCCATGATAGCTTGCCAAAAAAATTGTGGTTCGTCCTAGAGTTACCCCGGTGGCAGAAGCTAATGCAAGTAAATTGGGATCGAACCTGCCGCTCAACAGTGCGATAATCAAAACAGGGATATAAGGGATCGGTACGAAGACGATCAGGCTTATGAGTAACGTTACCAGCAATACACCAGAATAACCCAAACTACCACCTATCGAGAAAATCGTCTCAAAAAGAGTCAATAGTGAAACTATTGAATTAAAGGAGCTACCTTAATATTTATGAATCGAAGGATCGCTACTCCGCATTATTCGCTAATTGCGGATCTTTTTGTTTGCATTTGAATAGTGACCTTATCATATTATGCTTTTTACGCTCTGCAATAATTATTCTAGCAATTTTAATTTTCTACATCTGGACCACCGAGGGTTTTGTATATTCAAGGTGAAATAGTAGCATTTTATCTCTACCTAGACTTGATTACTTGAATATTATCTTCACCTGCAGTGACTGTTACCTTGCTGAAATTCAGTTCAGCGATTCCAGGCGGGGTGATCATGACAGACGAAAATGGTCCCATGTTCCCAATCTGCTGAATTTGTCCCTGATCATCAAATTGTACCGATACATCGTTGAGGGTATCAAAGTTATTATTCGACACTCGAACACTTACTGTCTGCATGGTTCCCATCACCTCACTACGCTCAATAATTTCTACATACAATCCTGACCGGGGGATATAGACTGAGAGTACTACTACTGCAACAATCACAAATCCTGCGACCAAAGCATATTTTGCAATTTTAACATAGTTCCTTTTACTAGAAAAGCCGTCGTCTTCGGCGAAGTGGTTATTCTCCCATCTTCCCATGCACAAGAATACACATAATAGTATTATATGGGTATCTGACAGCTGCTCTTAATTAAGGAGCAGGCAATTTATATGATAATGATACTTCATTATTACATGACAAAGTGACAGGTCGGAGAATCGTTTACCTCAACACAGCTGAATTAACTGGACTACGCCGAGATGCTCAATGTTTCCGAACTAGTTTCTCTTACTTCAAGGGATGATACTCATGGATTATAGACTAACTCACACTGCTAGCAAATTTATCTCATTTTTGGCTGAGAATCTGTGAAAAATCAAAAGGCAATGATTGATCAACGCCGTCCGTATTTTCTAATAATATAACCAATATTCACGGGAATTATTATGCCTAATATCATCTGTCCTATCCGCACCATGGGCCTTTTTTTATTATACATATTCCTTTTATGAACGATGACTGAAGGCCAAAATAGTTAAGAATCAATAAGTAATAGTGATGAAACGCTGAGGAAACTGAATTTTGCCCAAGATAGAGCTTACTAGAAGGTAGGCCTTATCCGTCTAAGTGTCTGTTTATGCTTATTGAGAACTCTGACCGCCTTCACGAAGACAAAGAATTGCATAGCAATCAAAATATTCTGGTGGATTTGGAGCGGGACATGGAGTAGATCGCAGAAATTATTCCTAAGACTGATTGATTAACAATTTTCATCGGTACGACTATACTATCCAAAGCACTAAGAGCAATGATTCTTTATCTTTTGTCAGTACCCAATGTGATATTGATTTGGGAGTCCAGCATCTAAAATAGTTTCGTCAATCTTATTCTAACATAACCATTACCTAGAGATAAGTTGACGCCGTATCTATCTCAATCCAGATAAATTATTTCTTAACATCTAGATCGGATTATGACTCGCCTCAGAATTTTAGCCATTGCTGTGGCATTGACAGGGTTGATCATCGGATCATTATTCATCGATTCCAATATCACATTTGGAAAGGATTACCAGAAGAAGTCCCTCGCTGTTTCACAGGCCAATTATTGCGGCCAAGGGGACGTCGGCATGAGTGTTCAGTGCACTAATACTGTTTCACAAACCCAAGGCAATGAAAACGGAGTAGCCGTAACCGACTAGAAATAAATTTGAATATCATTGCCCCTACAAAATTTGGCTACAAAGAAGAATTAACATTACATACACATTGTTTGTTTTTCTGAACACAGTCTGGGTTAGCCAATCTGTATTACAGCAGCATTCAGTCATTTCACTTGTCTCTTTATCATCTTTATAAGCGGATTTATTTCAGAATTTTTCAGGTACCTTTGAACAACTAGATTACCTTCTAAAAAGTGGATTGCATACGAATGGACCAAATGTTTCTATGCAGCGATCATATAAGTCACTAAAGAAATCATCTGAACGATCAATTGGTGGTTGTGTCGAAAAATTGCTGCCATTGCCCGGTTGAAGAGTTCCTAATTCAGATGTCGAGCCTACAATAACAGGGATACTAATGAGCTGACTGTCCCTAACAACAGTAACTTGAATAGTATCCCCTATGTTTTCATCATCGATAAATTTGTTCAAAGCATCAACATTGGGAATCATCGTATCATCAATTCTCACGATTACATCGCCTCCTATCTCAATTGGGGTTCTATTTATATCCGCAACAATAAACCCCCCCCTAATACCAGCTTTCTCAGCTGGTCCATCTGCAAATACGTCGACCACAAGGACTCCTCCTCGTTCACCATCCTGATCGTCACTCAGGGGTTGCTGTTGCATTTGCGTCAAATTCATTCTTGCAGCTATCTGTTCAGTCATATTTATTGAATTGATGCCAAGGGTGGGGCGCTCTTGTTGGCGCTGCTCAATTTCCTGCTGCTGTTGTGTTGGCCTAGCTGCGAGTGTCATACCAATTTCCTGGTTTTTTCCATCCCTAATCACATTAAGTATCACAGTTTCACCAATCGATCTTTCTGATTGAAGGTATGAAAGTAGATCTTCAATCTTCCTAACGGTAACGTTGTCGACTTCAACAATTACATCCCCTCCTAATTCTATTTGTCTTCCATTAATATCTGTCAATGCTCCTCCGCCTCTGATACCTGACCTTTCTGCCGGACTTCCTGATGTGACTTCGGTAACCAAAAATCCTCTAGAACCATTCAAGCCCATTTCATCTGCGATTTCAGGCGACATGTCCACGCCTGCTATTCCTATATATGGATGTCTGTATGTACCTGTAGAAATGAGCTCCGGTACTACCTTCTTAATGATATCGGATGGGATGGCGGATCCAACTCCTGCATAAACACCAGTATTTGACAAAATTGCTGTATTCATTCCTATAACTTCACCACCTGTGGTCAGCAGTGGCCCGCCTGAATTGCCTGGATTTATAACAGCATCAGTCTGGATTATGTTTGGTATCAAAAATGACGCCGTATCCTCTTGACGTAATAGAAGGTCACCCTGCGGAACAGACGAAGGAAGGATTCTGCCAAGGCCGCTTACTATCCCTTCTGTCATCGACCCTGACAGTCCAAAGGGATTTCCTACTGCTACCACTGGTTGTCCTATTCTGAGTTGGGATGAATTACCTAGAGGTAACGGTACGAGGTTTTCCCGTGTTATATTCTCTACCGTCATGACTGCTAACTCAGAGTAGAGATCTGCACCAATGACTCTGCCAAAATATGTAGTACCATCTAAGAAAGTTATGTGGAACGCTCTTTCATATAGGTTAGTCTCTTGTGGATTACCAACTACGTGATAATTGGTGACAATATGACCAAGATCATCGTAGACAAACCCTGAGGCTTGTCTTGATCCAAGAGAGGATGCACTATTTTCGCTTATTTGAACTACCGATTGATCTACATCATTAAACAAAGTAGTGAGGTCAAGATCCGTACTATGATTTGTCAAGATAGAGTAATTTTGATCTTCAGCTGGAATATTGGGGATATTTAGAGGGTCTAATTGAGCACCAACTTCAAAGGTACTTAACGTGAATAATACAATTACGAAAATCGCGAAGAAGGGCAAACGGAATAGAGATCGCTCACATAATTTCACAAGGTCACGTATAAGAACGCTTCTTTAAATGCGTTTGGGGAGACGAAGTTTTTCATTTTATCAATCCTGTTGGAATTTAGGAATGAATACAATTCAAAAAATAAAAGCAACTATTAGTAGCTTATTCATGTATTGGAGTGAAGTCGTATCCTAAATCTCTTCTGTTTCTGCATAATTATTTGTCTTTAGCAAAGTAACACCATTAACTCTGGTTCATTTTTTGGAGTAGTTTTCGAAAGATCATTGATGAGAGACCCGCATGTTGGTCATTTAAAGGTCGTATTAGAGTGGTGCAAACTATCTTAATACAACTCCAAGTCTGGAATTTAGCAACCTAACTTGTTGTGAGTAGAGGATCCTAATATCAGTAATATAGAAACATGAATCATTCCTACTAATATGATGTATCCACACAATCCCTTGAACTTGTATACATAAGATCGTAGAATCTTTACTATAGTTTAGTACTATAACAATTCTTCATCGAATGCTAAGGTTATTATTATGACCCCGAATAATATCCACAACCATGAATACCTCACGGGCCGGTAGCAAATCGGTTTACCTAATCTTACTTGTCTGTTTAACCACAAGTCTAGCCCTCTGGGACCTTCACAACTTTCAGGCACTAAATGTTGCTGCTACGGCTGCAGTTACGTTAGCACCAGCTGACGCAGATGAGGACCAAGATGAGGATAATGCTGAAACTGAATCATTTGGACCTCAAGAGGAACAACACGGGGAAGCAATACAGCCGGCTGCGAATTCGGAAAAACAGAAACCTGACGACGAAGGTCATGAAGGCGAATACCAAATTGCTATACCTGATGGTGCGGCCTGGAAGGAGACAATATCCGAACGATTTTATCCACCAGAAGTAATCGTCCCATCAGGTTCAGATGTCACATGGACCAATGAGGATGATTTGACTCACACAATTACAAGCGGTAAAAAGGCAGGCTACGGAATGTATGAATTCAAGCAGGATGGCGCGTTTAATTCTGGAAACCTAGATGAAGGAGGCTCGTTCACATTTCACTTCACCGAACCTGGAAGATATGAGTACTTTTGCGTACCACATCCATGGATGAATGGAGCTGTTGTTGTACAATGAATGCTTTTGAACTCGATCCTGAATTCATTTAGAATCTGTTGGGAAAAGGAGTTAGCATTACACCGGATACTCATAGAAATATTCAAAGTTATTTCGAACTCAAATTTCAAGAAATAATCAAGGACATCCTTGAAGTGATAAGACGAAATCAAATGCACATAACAGAAATAGGGTGTAATAATAAAGAATTGGTTGGTAGTCTTCGTGTTGAGCGCACTTTTGCTGCTAGATCACCCCGCACAACAAAATTATTTAATTGGTGGCTGAAAATCATGGTAGAAAATTCTCTCGGGTTTTATCTTTAGAATAACTCTTTTCTCACCTGGAGAACGACCGGGATATTTGTCAAGACCGAGGTATTTTTTAGCCAACTTATCTATATGTTCTTCAGCGGTATCTCGTGTAATCTGCTCTGTTACTTTTCCTTGAATAGTGACCATCTCATAGGGATTGCTCCCATTAATTACGGATATCGCCAATCTAGGATCTCTGGAGAGATTCTTATGCTTTATCCTTCCTTCGGCCGTATTCACCAAGATACTATATTCGTTATTTTTTTCAATGTCTACCCATGTCGGGGTAATTTGCGGAGAGCCGTCCTTCATCAGGGTTGAGACGAAGGCGAAATTCTTACCTTGAAAAAGCCTGACTATTGGCTCAGTTAGCTGTATGGTGTCTTTACCCATATCAATTATTAAATTGAAGGCATCTCTAATAACTATACTGGATTGACTTAGTATCTTGACATCATTTCTAACTCAACATCTCTAATTGTTCGAATGCAAGTTCAAAGTCACAATAGGTGGTGAAATATAAAGCTAATTCTTATCTTTATGAAACATCGAAAACGAACCTTAAACTAGAGAAAAACCATCTAATAATGCCTGCTGAAAGAATGGTTTGAGGTACTCATCCTTGAGTTTCTTTCAAGACATTGGATCCGTTGGTTATAAATTGGACGGATAACCGAGAACGATCCGGATATCCTAGTATGACGACAATTCAGCCATTATCTGCTGATTCTATACACTGCGCCATCTCTCAACGATGAAATATACAACATCCCATCTGGACCAATCTCTAGATCTGTTGGAACTCCAAACCCTTCAGCAAAAATAGTCTCTTGAAGCTCAGGGTCTGAATTGGCCATCCTGTCGGCTAAGGTACCATTTAACTGCAGTCCATTTCTTTCCGAATTCAGTTCAAAATGATAGATTCTGCCAAACTGATAGTCTCCAATAAACATATCATTCTTGTAAGCAGGACCAAATCTATCACTATTGAGAAATAAAAGTGCAGTAGGGGCTACAGTCTGATTCCATACAAATTTCGGGTCACTATATTTTCCAGTTCCACTAAATGAGACTAACCCACTTTTATTGAACCCGGAGGGAGCTAGACCTGTTATGTCTTTCCAACCTCCATTGAAACCTGATTCTATCAAATTAATCTCATCATTTGTGTAAACACCATTTTCACTGAGCCAGAGCTTTCCTGTAATAGGATCAAAATCCATACCAAAGCTGTTTCTTATTCCATATGCAAAATAAGTATCCATCTTGCCAGTAGAATCTAATACTCTAGAAGAGACCATCTTGCCATCTTGTGTAATTCTGTGGACGCCGCTTGTCCCGTCTGCATCGGGACCATTCTCAAAGTTTTGTGCTTTGGTTTCATGTCCTCGATCATTATCGTCCTGTACTTGACCAACGATAAAATAGACATAATTGTCTGGTCCAACTAAAACTGGTCCTCCGTTATCCATTGAACCAGGCCCTGCAGGCAAATCTAAAAGTAACTTTGGGTTAATTAAACTGCTCTTATCATCGGCTAGTTCGTATCGATAGAGTCTATTTCCAAGAGGTTCCCCTTCGTCATCATGCGATGATGATTCTGTAAAGTATAAAAATACAAAGGTCTTGCTCCCATTGTGAAATGAATCGATACCTATTAAACCTCTTGAATCATCCGTCGAAACGTCTAGGTCTAGTAATGTTTGAGAAATCTCCCCATTAGTAATTCGTTTAACCATACCTGTATCCTCCTCAATCACTATAAAGTCTCCAGGACCCAAGAAGGTTAAGCCTGTAGGTCTGGACAAACCGTCCACGATCTTGTCCAATTGAAAATCGGGCGACTCTACCGTTGGCTCTCCAAATACCACGTCATCACCACCGCCTAAAAAAAGTGTCAAAGAGAAGTATAAGCACCATGAAAGAGCTGCCTGGGTTATGAGATAAACAACCATGATCAAGAAACTTCACATATATGAAAGTCTGTCAATATTAAGACTTCGATCTAAATCACTTAACTCCAGTATAGCTTTCCAACGGATTTCCAACTAAACACGGGGATACGGAAATATGATGTTAGACGCAAGTCCTTTTCTTACGATGTCTTACTAAATTACAGCAAATATTCAACCAATACCTCTGGAGCTGGAGCTGTCTGCTCTTACATTCCTTATTTAACCACTGTCCATTCTGGGAATGAGTAGTAAAAGCTGTGGTAGCCATGAAGTAGGCTACATCCTACCAGTTTAGAATAGCATTCGCAGTCCTCCGATAAATTCGCTTCTCTGCATTCTATGATGCAGATTTTTCTCAAAGAGTTTTAAGTGATAAAGAATATTCTTCATCTAATAGAAGTAAAAGTAGTATCCCATTTATTGATGGAAAGAAAGATTACATGTCGTAATTCAATGACCTTGAAATTATTGTCAGTTATTGGGGTCGGGGTTAGTGTTCTGGCTTTGTTTGCGGTATTGCAGATTAGCTCATTTAGTAGAGATCAGACCGCGTTTGCGCTCACACGTGGAACTCAGTATGATGACCTCTTGAGCAGCGCAATGACTGAAGATTCCATTCAAAATCAAATGGCTCTCATGGGCGAAAACAGTACTCAAGCTGGACCAAGTGCCAATAGCAGTGTGTTTATGTATGGTGACCTTGGTAACGATGAAATCCGAGGGTCTAATAATAGCGACCACCTGGGTGGGGGTCCAGGAAGCGATGCAATTTATGGTCACAATGGTGGGGACTACATTCAAGGAGGCCTTGGTATAGATTCCATTTATGGTGGCGAAGGAGATGATGTTCTTTCTGGAAGTGAAGGAGCTGATTATTTTGATTGTGGTGAGGGGCGAGATAGCGTAGATGATTTCAATCCGGTGGAGGGAGATTTCGCTGCGGCTAATTGCGAGATTCTAGAAGATAACGAAAAGCCAGTAGCACGTTGATTAAACTATACTAACCCTCCCCATCCATTAAAGTGTCATTCTGATCAAAAGTTTTTAATTCCGTGAGAATCGGATTTGAACAAGCCCTAGGATGAATTAAGAACGATCGTGTCAAAATCTAGACCGACAATTATTCGAATTCTATAGATATCCTGATGGCACGCTGGCTCTACGCTGAATTTGTGTACTGTCGATACAACTTAATGATTATAGAGGCTGACTAATGATGGAGCTTGTTGAAATGACCAATAATTTGCTTATTTCTCATTAAGACACAGCATGCGCATCCTACCTCAATACACGTTTTGGATTCTGTGTGTTTACAGATTGAACAAGTACAGTTCATTTTAGCTACTGTTCTCGTCTTTGAAAAAATTAAATCATCTTCAGAGAATTGTCGTTGGCGTTCTCCTGATCTTATTACACCAAATAGCCAATATATAGAAAGGGCAACCCCAATTATTATTAGGATCAGACTGAATAAGGCGAAACGCAGAGTCAATAAGAATACTCCCAACATGATTATCGTTAATCCCAGGACAAGAATCCAGCGCTCCT
>JAATVS010000542.1 GCA_014523695.1 Nitrososphaerales archaeon TH5895 | reverse complement strand
TCTGCTATTTTTTCTTCACCCGCCTGCGCTCCCAGTGCGGGCCCATTTTCATTTAAAGACGCAGGGACGCATACGACGGAAGATACGGAGTAAAATACCCTTCCAAGCGGATTTAAATTGTCCTCCAATCTATCATTTGCAAATGGTTCTACTAACATACAGGTACCGTCTTTTTTCTTCAACGTTTGAAATACGTGTCTCGCCACTTCAGCTGGATTGCCCATGTCGTGGAAGCAATCAAAGAACGCAACCAAGTCGTAGTCATCGCCTGGATAATCTGTTGAATTTGCAACTTCAAATGTTATATTTTGCAAGCCCTCTTTTTCCGCCTTCCTTCTAGCCCATTCAATTGAGGGTTTGTGTGAATCAAATCCTACGATTTTTGAGTTTGGGTACGCCTTTGCCATCAGAATTGTTGACACACCATGACCACATCCAACGTCTGCTACTTCTGCTTTTCCATTGATGAGTCTATTTTCAACGCCCTCTAGTGCTGGGATCCAACTGGTTATCAAGTTGGCAACATAATTTGGTTTGAAGAATCTTTCAGTTCCTTCAAATAGGTAATGATGATGGTCTCCCCATCCTAGACCCTTTCCAGTTCTGAATGCTTCAATAATTTTTTCCTCGTCTTGAAAAAGACTTAATATGGATTGGTAAAAACCTGCTACGTACGCCGGGCTATTCTCATCTGTGAGTGCAAAAGCCTGTTCTTCGGGAAGCGTGTATGTGTCATTAACACGGTTATATGTAACAAAACCTCCAGCAGCCTGACCAGCAAGCCATTCTTTTATTATTCGTGGATGCGTCCCTGTCTTCTTTGCTAGTTCTTCTGATGTCAACTCACCTGCTCCTGCCAAAGCTTTGAACAATCCAAGCCTGTCGCCAACAAAGGTGATTAATGCGCCTACTGCTGCTCCCCATTCATTCACAACCTTTCCTATAAATTCCTGCAACTTTGCTTCATCTACTACAACCTTTTGTACCTGGCCTCCTTTAGAATTCATTACAAGTTGTTGTTGTATTTCTCGTTTCTCTTTTTGTTCTTGTCTTTCCATTTCAATCACTTCGGATGATATTTTTTCATGTATCATGATACGGTATAGGATATATGGTGATAAATTATGGACGGGAGTGCAACACCCGTATTCTACACAAATTTAGTAGCAGATGTTACATCTAACATTGCTATGGTTGGATCATTTGTAGCTAACCTTAATTGAAGCTCCCAACTATGGCAAAGCTGGTAGAGTAATTACTTGGATGCCAAAGATGTAAGAATATTCTGTGAAATAGCATTCAAGGGTCTGGATTACGATTCTTTCACGGATAGACGAGTTAGCCCATTAGCTATCGCAAGGAAGCTTGGATTAGATGAGAAGACCGTTCGGATAAGAGTAAAAAAGATGGAGGACGACGGATTTATTAAGTACTATCAAGCTATGTCCAGTCTAGCACTTTTTCAACTAAAAAATATTAATACATATAGGTTTGAAGCCTTAAAGATTGCCACAAAACACGGAGTCATAGAGCGTGTTCGAGAACTTCCATTTATTGTGGAGGCAATTGACTATATAGGGCAGGTAGTGTCAGTTAGCATTAGCGGTACTTCCTCTGAGGAAATAGATCAGGGGGCTTCTGAACTGACAAGTAGATTCGAATTGTATAAGTGGATTCTTGGAAGCCGCATAATAAATGAACCTACATCAAGCGGAGATAGATTGGATTGGTAAATTATTCAAGAACTTCGATATGATGCTTTATCAGGTGTCAAGGAGCTCAAGTCGTTGTCCATCACTCCAAGGATGGCGGAATATAGGATTAGAAAGCTCCTAGGGTCAGACATGCTGCATGTTCGAGCAATAATAAATACCCAAAGGCAACAAGGATTGATATTTTATGAACTAGAAATATCAGTTGATGAAAAAGCGCTACTCTGTTGTCAAAAGACTAAGTGAGGTCTATGCAAAAAACCTTTGGTCAGTACGTACATTGGCAGCGGGAGTCTCACTGGCAAATCTTTTTGCATTTACTCTTGCGGAGCCCGAAGAAGTCTACGTTACTAGGCTTAAACTTGATGGCGTAAGATCATGTTCTCTGTTCATATTAAAGGAAACCGTCGAACCGGAAAGACCAAATTGGATAGACCACCTAATAGAACAAAAAATAGCATTGTCATCAAAACCCAAGTGAGATTCTACAAAAGCGGCAGACGCTATTTGACATAGTGACGGCAAAAGATCTTCTGCACTCTTAGCCACTAGACAGTCTTGATCATCTTTAAGACTTCGTCTTCTGTTTCGGTCAGCAGGATGACAGTCCTTAGCATGTATCATTGCATGCTTCTTAACGTCTTCAACCCTCTAGGGAGATATAAGTGTCCAACCACACTGGCAGCTCAGCATTTTTGCCATTAATTGTGTTTGCAAGCGCGTTTCGTATAAGGGACAGAGATCGGAGCAGAAATCCTCGACCGACTGATTGAAGGTCTTAAACAAAGCATATCCAGACCTTTCAAGCTTATATATTGATAATCAAATGCGAGTAGTATATCACGAATCTTTCAAGAATCCTATCTACAATATCATGCTAAAGAAGCTAAATCAACCTATTCAAAAGTATTCAGCGTGTAAGGCATTCATTGATGCTAGCGCGAGTTCATTATACTATGAATTACTACACTAGCACGGGGAATACCAAGCATATGAGAAGCTAAAGCCCGAAGTGTTAGACAGATTCAGGTATACAGAATGTCGCAGTCCATTAATCGTACCAATAGCATTTAACAAAGAACACTTAGACATAATGAAGATAACACAGTAGAATATTAGTAAAAGAATATTGAAAATACATCCGAAGTCTGAGGAAGTAATTATTTTACTAAAGTCATCTCAGAACAAAGGTGATAATCCTTATTCACTAGATAAAGCACGTTCAGCTCACCATGATAAGTTTAAATGCTCAAAGACTTTCTTTGTTAGCTCTTTTGAATACGATATCACTTGCATTGCATGAACAAACTTTTGGTTAATTGAAATTGGCTTTCACTATGTTGATTACATTTGTTAATAATAAATCGAAAACTTCGGGATTTTATGAGACATTTAACTCAACTCTTAATAGTGAGCGTGTGACGTATGTAACCTTAGCTGCTACTGTCGCTATAGAATCCTTTGAGCAAGAAGCATTTATGCATTATTGTTAGTAGTTCATGTACACTTCATGATCTGAAAAAAGCGAGTATTATAAAACCAAGGACAAGACCGTAGACTATATGCCCACCCAGACTAGCAAGTGCTGGCGTATGTCCCAAGGGATGATTCCAAGGTGATAATCCAGTTATAGGCTTATGTATAGGTACTAGCGTAATAATCCAGAGTACAAAACCATACAATATTCCTAATAGGAGTAATGATATAATGTTATTGATAATATCGCTAAAAAAGAAACTTACAATAAAAGGAAAGGCTATTCCAGCAAGAGAACCGTTAAGGAAGTGAAAGAAAAAAATTCCTTTAAAATGAATATCATTCTTCTTGTCATCTGAAATATTAAACAAGTGGTTTGTTATTGTTTGGTTTTCGTGCCATTCAAATACCCCATGCAAACCCCACTTCCTCCAGGATAGAATCTCAGTTAACGTCATTAGAGCAGTCGATATTATACCGCCGAGCAGACCAATGAGAAAATACGATAAATATAGTGACAATGCTACCGGTTATTGTATCAACTTAAAATTGTAATTCTTTGCAATTCATGTAATTTGAGATCAAAATAGTCTTTTGGTGTAGTGCCAGAATTAAATAGATTGAATAGGTCATTTTAAACTATTACCATTTTTGTTACGCATAGGATGTTGTCATTATTTTTGATCTTATTATTCTTATCGCATCTATGAGGGCAACATTTCTAATAATTATAGTGTTGTTGATTGTATCGAAACCAGAAATTTTAGTTGCGTCATTAAATGCTAATCCACCGACAATAATTGGCAATGAAGTAAATCCAGTCCTAATTTTTCTTGCCAAGCTCTTGGCAATCTGAATGTTATCTTCTAAGGTTACAGATATCAAAATGGCGTCAGGCATAATCTTACTTAACGAATGAGTTATTGAATCTGCAGGCAATGATGGAGAGGCATTGTAGACTTTATATCCCTTTGAGAGTAGAGTAGATTCTATAATATTGCAGGCTAGGTTATGTTGTTCTCCGTTTGGTGTGCATATGAATATCTTTCTTTTGTTATGGTGTCTAGCAACAGATTTTAACTGCCTTTCATTTATTATTTTGACTAAAGCATTTGCTGTATTGACACATACATGTTCTGTCGCAACGTCAAGTTTTTCTTCTTCCCATAATCGCCCAATTTCGTACATTATCGGTCTTAACAAATTATCAAAGAAATGCATCATTCCAAACAGATTTGCATATTTATCACAAATTTTGATTACACCACGCAGATCACCAGTGGATAGCATTTCAAATAGATTTTGACCTAACTTCCTAGTCAAAGAATCATTTCTCTTCATGTCAATACGGCTGTATCGTGTTATAAACGAAATAATAGAAGGCTCATTGCGATACTCTAAAGGGATCATCTCTTCTGTAATTGATGCTGCTTTACCTAGGTATTTTACTGTCTCTTGCTTTGAAGTTCTGTTTGTATGATCCCATACGCTTCTTACTAAGTATGCATAATCAATACCTTTTACTTTTTTTCTTCGTATGTATACCAACTAATGATATAGTAATTTAAATTACTATTTAAAATGATGGGTAAAAATGAGGCATAGTGCTAAATTAATTATTATAAAATAGTTCATGTGATCAAATGTTTCATATATTTATCTTTTTGTTACAATCCGTAGATTCGTATTTTATGGAAGACATTGTGAGAGGATGCAACAACTAATCCGGCTATAACGACTCCAGTTAAATTTCTAATAGTTACCTCTATAGAAGATGAACTAGCTATCAAAGGATTTCCTGACGCTGTGCCTATGCTATCAAGTAGCCAAAACGCAAGTGTAATCCATCCAATGGTTCCTGCAATTATGGCACCTAACCTTGCCCCGTTTCGGATAAAAAATATTGAAAAGGCAATACCAAAATACCACAAGCCGTTGAGGACAAGCCAATTAATGCTTAACAACTCTGGGCTTATGTCTATCATATAGTAGGTGGATCCTACTACTGCTAACAATACCAAAGATATTAGTAAGATTTTATTGCTAGCAGAGTGGGTAACGCGCTCCTTTCTTTGAGTAACGCTATTTCTCTGCCTCTTCTCTTTCTTTCTTGCTATGTCTATTGATTCCTCAAACGTTTTGAGCCTAAATGGAATAATACGTCCTAGTGAATCATCTTTTACAATTGCTTCATGTTTAAGACTCTCTATCAGAGGTCTGGCCAATGAAGCCTTAACAGGAGTGATGAGATCAATCCAGTACGAGGAAAGTCTAGGAGTAAGAAAAGGGATAATTATAATCTTGACTAACTTGCCAAGCATTTTTCCATATCGTCTCATCATATCAAGGTACGACAGTATATCTGGCCCGCCAAGATCAAATGACTTTCCTTCAGTTTCTTTTGTATCGATTGACTTGATCAAATAAGTGATAACATCATCTAGAGCTATGGGTTGTGATTTTGTTAAAACCCACTTAGGGCACACCATAACTGGAAGTCTCTCCACTAAATATTGTAACATTTGAAATGAGCCTCCACCTTGACCAAGTATAATTGCAGCGCGAAATATCGTAACTTTTGCAGTTGACTTTGTTAGGATTTGACCAACTTCCAACCTACTTCGCATGTGTTCAGATAAATTGTCTTGTTGTTCTTCATTTTCATGTACTAGACCACCAAGATAAATTATTCTCTCTACTCCACATTCAGTTGCGGCACTTGCAAAGTTTGAAGCAGCTATTCGATCACGCTCTGCAAATTTTTTCCAATCCTTAGACGATCCTTCCATTGAATGAATTAGATAGAATGCTATATCGACACCTCTCATTGCCTTGACCAAATCTTGATATTTGGAAGCATCTGCACGAACAAATTCAAGATCTTTATTACTTTTTTCGTCAAAAAATCCTTCTATAGACTTTATATCACGAGTCATGCCTCTAATCTCGTACTTGTGATTTCTAGCTTCTTTTAAAAGTCTGTCAACTAGATGACTTCCAATAAATCCACTACATCCTGTTACCAGAATTGTTAAATGCCTTTCATCTGAGTTGTCTATGAGGTGAATATCATACTCAGTCTGAAGTGTATTATTCTGTTCTAACAATTATTACATCACCTTAGAGTTTTTCTCCTAGCTGATTTCTGTATTCATACAATATAAACACTATTCGAAAAATCCGACTAGTGCTAACTGTTAATTCATTTCAATTAAAACTCTACACATTTGAGGATTATTGAGAAACCGAGTGTAACTAGAGTGATAATTAGGCACTATAAGATAATTGTAGGTAATTAATATAAGTAATGAATTACGAGTTTTATTATGGGTGAAAACGAAACATCTGAAATACGAAAGACTGCTACTCAATGGCCAGACTTATTAGGACAGCTAATCGATAGAGTGACGGGAAAAGAAGCAGTGATTACATATAGTTTTAGAAGTTTAGAAGTTGAGATTCCTCGAGCAGCTGGGTCAGGTGGACAAAGTTTAGGTAGTGCAAAGTGGGTGTTAATGGTGATCTAGTGATTAAGGCGCAATCACATTCTCTAACCCATGAAATAGAAAGATAATATCAATAGGCAAGACGATCAGCCAATTAAGGTTTGTCTCTCAATAATTCGGGGAACAAGATAGTTCAATTGAAGATGAGCGAATCTTTTGCTGAACTTCTTAAATGTCTTAGAAGTTGTATGATACAATTGGAATGACAAATCAACCGGTATTAGAAATCGGAGCCGAGAATGGTCAAATTGTATTAAATTTACTCAATCCAAAAGACCATGTTGACGATAATAGTAAAGAGAATAGAGAGAGTCCCACCAAAATAAGTATAAGGGAAAAGATCTCAGAAGCAAAGGATTTTGCAAAATATCTTACAAATAATAGCCTGACTATATCGATACGATATAAGGATAAGGAAATTATAGTTTTAGAAAATAAGGCCAAATCAAAGTTTTCACAGTTAATTACAGTTAGCAACAATATTCAAATAAAAAACTTAAGACATCTCAAGAAGTTAGATAATGAATTATTTAATGCCTGATTAAAGGAATTGGACTACGAAAAATCCTTATTCATATTTAGGCGTGACTTACGCCTTGAAGATAACACGGGACTTATATCGGCATTAAGTCAGGCAGGACAAGTTATTCCTTGCTTTATATTAGATGAACAGTTACTCCATACTATTCCTAATAAACGAAAAAATGACAATGCTATACAATTCATGATAGAATCTCTAAGGGATTTAGATCAACAGCTAAAGCGAAAGAATTCTAGGTTGCATTTGTTCTCTGGAAAGGTACATAATGTAGTTAAAGAGCTAATAGTCAAAGAAAAAATTGGCGCAGTCCACTTTAATGATGATTATACAGTATTCAGTAAAAAAAGAGATGAAGGCATATACAATATCTGCAGAAAAGAAAATGTGAAATGTATTCGAAATCCTGACTTGTTATTGATCAATGATCCTAGATCTATCATGAAGCCTTCTGATGGGAAAGCCTATACGGTGTTTACTCATTTCTTCAATAAAGCAATAGAAGTTTCTACTTTGAAGCCGCTAAAAAACAATTACAATAATTATTCTTCCAGATCCAGTTATTCTTTGTCAAAGGAGATAGAAGATAGAAAAAAAGAAGATGTATACCAACAGATACTTGAAACATACAATACAAAGATCTATGCTCGAGGCGGTAGAAGTCAATGCTTAGACGTGGCTTTTGACTCCGTTGATCTCAGGATTGTCTTCAGGGATGGAGCCATCTGGATTCAGGCGGAGCACCTTACCTTCGTATGTAGTCCAATTCTTGGCAGCAACTTGGTCTGCAGTTGGGAGATGCTGGGCCTGGTTATTCAAACATGCCAATGCCAGTTGGTTTTTGCCCTGCTCGCCTATAGTATAATATAGCTTGCCATC
>JAATVS010000093.1 GCA_014523695.1 Nitrososphaerales archaeon TH5895 | reverse complement strand
ATGTAACGGTTTAACAAATGGGACTCGCTTTAATTCTGGACAAGATACTTTTTCCCTTCGATGTAATGGCTAAATTTGAATGGGCTTTATCCAATCGAGGATTTTTGACTCACTCCTTGTTGTAACCAATTTCTGCAGGAAGTATATAGTAGGTAAAGAATCTGATGACTTTGACTCACTCCTTGTTGTAATAGAATGTGGGTTCCTGAAGCTTTTTGAATGCCTCTCTCCAATCAATCACCTCACTTTGGCTACTCCATTCCACAAATGCGGAACCCTCTCCAGCCCATTCCGAGAACTTCTTGACAGCTGTAGCATGAGGTTCTGACATAACAAACTGTCTGAGTGAGTTATGATCCTTCCATATTGAAAATGTCCAAAAATGCCTCTTAAGGAAATTAGCCTTTACTGCATAATTAATTACTCCCTCATTTCGCCTTATCTGTTTTAATACTTTCGATGTCATTAGTTGAAAAGGAATCATGTACCTCCAACTCTTTAGAGGCAGAAATGTAGCAATGCACATGAACTTCTTTTGGCTTTCATGATCTACACTATCATCTGCTTGCATCATTGCTACTTACACACAATTTCTTAAATGTATTTCATGTTTGAGTTTGGAACATATCAAATTCAAATCACAGCAAGCCCATAATATTGAAGATAATGAAGTTAAATAAAGCAATATCCAATGATAACGTGGGTAATGACAAAAAAAGTGATTGTTATCAATATTACAGCAGCATTTGTGCTTGCGATACTTGGTATAGCTGCTACAACTCTCAACGTGATGGACTCATATAGAATATATGCTAGTACTAATAGTAACAATAGTACAATTTCGCTAGGAAATCCGTTTTTTGTGGAGAAAGGCAAGGTTGTCGGACAGAGAGTATTGGGCGTTACGCCACAGCCCCAGTTAGAATTTACTTTTATTGCTAACGGAACTATAAATAATGACATAAATTTTACAAATACAGGAACAACTGTAAGCCACCTTCAGGCTAATGGAGCCTTCAATAGCAAAGGACAAGGTTTCATAATGACGGAGGACGGCGAGGTAGCAACCTGGACCAATCAAGTGGTAGGACAGCTAACTCAAGAGGGTAAGGTTTTATCCCGAGGAGTGGGAATTTGGAGCACACCTTCAACAGGCGATCTAGCATTTATGAATAACTTGATGACAATCTTTAAACTTGAGATAGATAGAGAGGGAAATCTATCAGCACAAGAATGGGAATGGAAGTAAAAGAGAGGGAAATGATTCACACACACATTCAACCTCACAAGATTATCTGCAATAACAAAGAAGACGAAGAAGTAGGAGAGCTGACACTACGTGTCAATTCTACTCAAGCCCCAAGTTGAAAGGCTTATTTTTTATTCTTGAATTGTTCATGAGGCGTGGGATTTTTTGAAGTATGTTTTCACGGAAGGACGATAGAGATAGTAGAGAATAACTCCATTGATCGTAATTCCGATTACTTGATCAACTAAATGATATAATGAGGTATTTGTATCATGATTTAATGATGCATTAAGCATGCTTGTTGTTATAATAAATACTATTTGGACTATAACTGATATAGTTGTAAGTACCACTGTGATAGTCCACGCCCACTCTCTTCCTTTTAGTAGACCATAAGACACAATCAGATATCCTATACCAATTACCATCACAACCGTACCCAAAACTACACTACTACTTCCCAGCAGTTGGATTAGATCATGTAACTCTGCTAGGTTCTGCGTTTGCTGCTGTACTTTCTCCTGTTGCTGCAGCTGAGTCATGACATCTTCAATAGGTATTACCGCAAAGAATGCTCCAGATACTAAAGATGACAGTCCTCCAAATATTAACACCATACCACCAACTATGGCTAGAATAGCTAGGATCGTAATGCCATAAGGTCTTTTTATTGATTGAGTCATCGTACATTCATGTTTGCGGAGCACTAGAATAAAAAGAAATTTTTGAACTTTCGAACTGTAGAAAAATCATGTCCTCTCTTATCTTTGAATTATTTAGTATAGTGGAATAATAGTCAGTTGCAGAAGGTCTCTGGGAGAGAATCCATGACATTGAGAAAGAAGATTTATTGCTACGAAGATCGAAGCATACTTTAGATTAGTAGAAACCCAGAAGTTCAAATTTTATGATGGATTAAGATGTAAAATGTCACAAATCCAACTAATAACGACAGCAACTTAATATGCTGCTATGATATTGTAAACCTAATGCCAGTTGACACTATACGCACACTCAAGCTTTTAGGCAATTGGTCGGGCAACAGAGTTTTAGGAAGAAGGCGTCCATTAATTGCAGTTTTCAGTTTAACCCATTACTGTAATTTCTATTGTCCTATGTGTCCTTTTGGAGATGCTGATAAGATTAGTCAAATTGCTGTGGCAAAGAAAAATGACTTGACTACAGAACAATGGGAATTAATTTTTGATAAGGTTTCAAAATATTGTATTTGGTCCATCATCGAAGGAGGTGAGCCGACTAGTCGTCCTGACTTTATGGAACTTGTTCGGTACATTTACAAGCTAAAAATTCCTATTACCCTGATCACTAATTGTTCATTACTTCACACCATTGATCTTGCCGAATTAAAGAAATATGTTCAGTTTGTCACTTGCAGTATTGATTCTGTCCACGAAGAATCGTATTGCAAAGTACGTGGCGTTTCTCCACAAGTATATAGTAGGGTAATAAATAATCTACATCTTTTGGCTGACTATAAGATACCACACTACTTTAATAGCGTTATAACTAAATATAATACCGAGGAATTCATTAACCAGTCTTATTTTGAAAGAGCAAAGGAATTAGGGTCAAATGCCGTTTCTTTTACCTTTGTAGAGGATCGATCTGATGTCAGTTATTCCCTGCTTCCAGATCGACAGACAATGGTCAGGGTATGTGAAAGTATCCTTGACTATAGAAGAAAACATGCTTCTCCTCAAATAATGATCCCCCCACAGTACTTTGAGCAAATAATAGAACACGGAAGGGGACTTTTTGATGAGTGTGGAGTGTGGAAAAGTGTCTTTGTTAATGGTAACGGTACAGTCCTAGTTCCTTGTTGGAAATTTAATAGTCCGCAAAATACATACAATCTCCTTGAGCAAAGTATAGAAGAAATTTGGAGCGCTCCCCAATGGGACATTGCCAGAACCTGTCATGATTGTAAAGTTCTTGGCTGCATATGGTACTCCTCGCAACCAGTTACTACGTTTGCCAAAAACTATATGAATGGATTATCAAAAATGATTAGCCAGCAAAAACCAGGATATATCGAAGAAGCATATTAATTTCTGGATATTCGACTAGCTCTGAAAATTGTGTTTTCTGTAGGATCAAACTGCAACTTTAGGTGATAGAATAATCTCAAACTTATCATAATGCATAACACGGGTTCTGCTCAGAATCAATCGATTCCAGTCTACATCCTCCTATGATTATTATGAGTTAGACCCTTAAGCCAAATATGAACAAGTTTAAAATGATTTGTACGATGCATGATTGATTTCATTACCCCGTTGTCTTGTACCATAGGTCTACCACATTTTTTTAAAATGGCTTTCAATGTTGCTTCTTGTGATACCTGTAAGCGAGGGTCCATTATCAACATAATAGCCGAACAGAAACTCTGATATGGTTCAGAGCAATGAGAATTCCTTACCTCCATTTCAATCGCCATATTTAGATCCGATCCCTCTGTCAAGCAATGTACCGGAACGCCTGAATGACGCTCATATTTTGATCGTATATTATGGACGACGAAGATGGTGAATAGAAGCGATAATTTATCGGCTAACAATGCCCTTCAGAAAGATTGTTCTGACCTGTTTGACCTCTTATTTGACCTGTTTGACCTCTTATTTGACCTGTTTGACCTCTTATTTGACCTGTTTGACATCTTATTTGACCTATCTGACCACCGCCACATACATAAGACTAGGCGCCAATAATGTCTTAAATGCCAGCAAAAATACCCGAAGTCACAAGGTTCGGAGTAATCGACAGTTGGTTGTCCGGTGATTCTAGGCGAGTAACGGCAATAAAGTATGGGATTAGCGAGGGTGCAGTCAGCAGTATTGTGAAAGAGTTTACTAACCAACATGGTCCACAACGCGCAGAACTGCTAAGGGCTTTGGCGATCACATTATCGAAAACGGGCACCACTGCAGAGCAGTGCGCACAAGGGCACAGAATAATCATGATTATGAAAAGGATGGGAGCAGAAGAAGATGATCATGAAAGATTTCTGACCGATATTTCAAAAAAATATGTGCAAGCCGGTCATGATCCAGTTCATATTTTCAAACAACTTGATGAGCTGCACTCTTTTCTTGACAGAAATCGAGGAAGGCATGAATTAACTTCTATACCTCAGATCGAAGAAATCATCGAAAAGAAGAAACAAGAAATGGGAAAACTTAATGAGGAAATCCCTACTTTGAATTCCCAGAAAAAGGACCTGGAAGGAATTATACATGATCTTCAACTTAAAAAATTAGAGATAGAATCGGAGCTACGATGGGATTCGGAGCTTTTGCAGGCACTTAAGACAAAAGGACTTCAATTTGAAAGCGTCCCCCGGTTTGTGTCTGCCGCTATATTGTTGAAGGAACGAGGCTATGATGTCTTTGAAATATCAGAAGAATTTTCCAAATTTGAAGAGATATTCAAAGTCTGTGCTGATATAGAGCTTCGAGTAAATATGGCTCAATTGAAGTTAGAGGGGCTAGACACAAAAAACAGGGACCTTGAGCTGCAACTCGCTATGAATTCTCAAAGTGTCAAGGTGCTAAGTTACCTTAATGATATCGGTTTTGGATTACCCGAATTCAAACAATTGAGATACCTTCTAGCTGAAGTTGCTACACAAGAGGGATTAACCCCCAATGCCGCCGTAAAAAAATTCTTCGACGATCTTCAAGATCATTACTACGATTATATTTGGTTAAGGAACCGTGTTGCAGAACTCAAGTCTGAGAGAGACAGGTTAAGCGGAGTAGATATGTCACCACTGAAACAGATTTTTCCTGACTTCTTCAATTCAACATCTAAGATGCCCATGTCCACTAAAACGGAAGCAAAAGTTAGGAATACTCCTGGCTATGAGGTGAGAGAAATGAAGACCGTTTTGAGCGCCCTGGCACCCGCATCATCCCCTCAGCAGGATACTAAATCTGCACATGTTGATCCCCCATCACAACCTAATTTGATTCCGCAAAATTTCAAATCCCTTGATTTGGAATTGGGCAAAGATTGGCGGGATATCGGTGATCTTCCGACACTCGTCAAGGAGAGCATAACAGATCCTCTAATGAGGCAAATGAAGGATATGAGTTAACATGATAGATTGCAGGATGGCCAATTTTCCTTTTACCTTTATTTGTTCCTGACCTGGGTGTAATATAGTCTCCCACTTGAAAATATTAAAATACGACAAAAGATAACTTACGGTAGTGGTAGTACCTAATGTTCCTACTCCATCCTACTTTTAGGTAACAGTAAGATTGCAGTGCAGTTTAAATAAACTTCATTTTATTCGTTTTAGATTAAGATTGAATCTGTCCATTAGTTCTGATATGGGTAACCTTAATGATGGTTTGGGACGTCACAGTGAAGGGTTTCGTCCTTTTACATTCTTGGCACCAAACAAAACCTTTGACCAGAAGTTAGACATTGAAGTTGTAGGCATAAAACTTGAACTAATTCGTGTTCCAAGTGAAACAGCAAACGAAATTGCTGTGTGGTATTCTGAAGAACGAGTCATGGTCCTATTTGAATGGCAGCTAAATCTACACACTTATCACTGTGAAATTCGAAATCCAGCTCGCATAGGCTAAGTTTTAAATGATCTGAGATACCTTTCTGTTATTTAGCCTAATCTGAATTCGTTCATGTAGCTTTTCATAATGCCCAGTGGAACCTGTTTTGCTGTCACAAATAGATTATTTCCCCATTCTCTTTTTTTACAGTGGCAAAGATTCCTTTACCAAAGAGGCTGAATCTCACTTTTACATTCAAATATAAATGTGACACTTTTCTTAATTTGGTCGAGATAATATTCTGAGGTCAATACGAGTATAAAGAAAAACAACTATTTACGTTTGTTATTGCGGCGAGTATCTCTACCTCAAAGACGGTTTGTGATCGGACCATCAGAAACTCCAGAGACATATAGAATGGTGATAGTACTTATTTATTCTCTGATTAGATGACTAACAAGTTTGCATGAACCTTAAACGTAGCTCTAGATTATTATTATATCTGTCTGTCACAGATACATCGAGACTTTCGCAATTCCAACTACCGTATACGAAAGTTATAAGAGGAGGAAGTGGTATAATTATACCGTATGTCTATTTGATATACATTTGTTATCTGTATAAAGATATACTCTTCTAGGTGATCTTTAGGTTCTAATACTGGATTGTACGAGTATTTGAAGAACTTACAAGAGTTTAAGCGTTGCCTTTAGATTGTAATCCATTCAGAAATGGATCTTTTTTATCAGGTTTCCTAAGTGAACTAAGGATAGCACAAGGTTCATTAGTAAGTCAATCGATAAAGTGTTGCATTGGGTGCTACTAACTGTATCAAATGTGGATCATCATTTGTTCCATTTTCATACTGCGAATTTTGCCAAGAAGCATTGGATTTTAAATGCTCCTCCTGCGGATTTGTCACAGAAGTGAAGGTTCATGTTGACTGCGTAAATGCAAACTCCCTTGTAACAGAAGATGAATCGATTGATAAAGTAGACTCCAAGAATATCGTACCTAAATCCCAAGACCCAACACAACAGGGCACGGTATCATCAAATGAATCAACTGCGACTGAGAATGTCAAGGTAATTGACAACGAGACTAACAATGAAAAAAACATTTATCGTTCTGAAAACTATCCTTTGTATATAGTTTCAGATATTGTTGGAAAGTCCTGGTATTCGTTTGCCAAATTAGGCGTAGACATCTTATCGGTGTCTAGTAGACTATCTTCCATGTATTATGAGCAGTGTTTGCAGTATGAAAAAATGTGGAGTTATTATTGGACTGAGACCTACAAATCGTTCAATGCCTTTTCTCACAGAAGTGATGAATCTCCTAGGACGGATGCAATTTAAAGAGTGACAATTCCCAAAATTATATGAAGTTCCTAGCTCGAAAGAACGGAGATTTATCGATCGGCTGGTGATATCTATATTCGGCTTGCGAACTGCTTTTCCTAATCTTTATAATGAGTAGCTAGAAATCATTGCATCAGAAAATGAGGTTATTTCGACCTTGATCGTAACCAGAGAACACTTAGGAAATTTCTTTGCTATTTCTCCAACAGGACGCAAAATTGCATATCAAGCAATACAAATACCCAGGATTGGTAATGATGAAACACAGGGTAATTCGAGATGATCTCACTTTTATGATGCAGCTCGGTCTGGTGGGCTCACCTCTACACAGTACGAACCACTATTCAAGGCATGGAAGGGCCTTAGATCTTCACAAATTACCCAAGCAGTAGTCCAGGAATCGTCGGCTGATGATAGTTTGTGTTCCCCTCTATAACGGCTACCGCACTATTATAACTATACTTTCACTCCCTTACATATTTATAAATTGTAATGCCTGTACTACTTCATGAGCAAAATCAAACTGAACGGAAACCCTGTCATGGAGGAATTTTAGCCGCTATAGCAAGTTTGGATGATGCGCGATGACAATTTTGATTTGCATGCCAACCTCTCCTATATGTACTTGTAAATAAACAGGAATTGAAATCTTTACTAATTGTCTGACAAACCCATGAGTGCCTTCAGTTTCAAATCCATGTACTTTATTTTGAAATTTCGGGATGCATTCCTACGACCAAGAAAGATTCTAAACAAGATAGAAGGTATTGGAAACGGTGTATCAATTCTAGACTATGGATGTGGACCAGGTAGCTTCACAATGGCAGCCGCAGAGATGGTAGGCAAAGATGGAACGGTCATTGCAGCAGATATCCATCCACTGGCGATAAAACAGATACAGAAATCTGCATCAAAGAAAGGACTTAAGAATATTACAACTGTTCTAACCGGTGGTAACACAGGTTTGCCAGATTCAAGCATCGATATAATTTTGCTATATT
>JAATVS010000092.1 GCA_014523695.1 Nitrososphaerales archaeon TH5895 | reverse complement strand
GAACCAGGCAACACGCGGTGTTGTGCCTGAAACAAGAGCGGCTACGCTGGATGGGAAAACGATCTTCATAAGACCAAGGCCAGGATCCAGCCGAATGTATCCTGAGACGGATGTTCTTCCTATAAAAATAGATGATTTGATTTTGGAATCATTAAAAGGCTCAGTACCTAAATCATTTGACAGTTACATACAGGATCTAATGCAAAGATATCAGCTTAACCAAAAATTAGCCCTTGAGATTTTTGACTCTGATCGCCTTAAACTGTTCGAGGAAATTATCAAGAACACAAAGGTACAGCCAACTTTTGTCGCCTCGAAAATTACTGAAGATCTCACAAGCCTTAGGAGGAAGGGCTTGGATACGGATAGACTCTCTGATCAAACCATCAAAATAGCTTTTCAACTGCTTGATGAAGGAGACATAGCGAAGGAATCAATTCCAGTAATACTTGAAACCATGCTTATGAAGGACCTCGATGAAGTAAAACAGGCCATTCATATCCTTGGTCTTGAGCAAATCAGCGACACTGAAGTAAATGAAATCATAGACAAGATAATCACCGACAACATGGCCTTAATTAAGGAAAAGGGTAGAGATTCGTTGGGAACGCTGATGGGCCGAAGTATGTCATTACTAAGAGGCAGAGTAGATGGAAAAAAGGTAAGTTCTATTCTTAAGAGTAAATTAGAACAGGGACTATCTAGAGTTAGGTAATTTGTCAATTCGTTCGTGTCTTGGTTTTCTATGCAAACAAGCAGCAGACTTAATCTAGTTAATGCGAATTTCATCTACTATATTGGGGACGACTATTCCGTTTGGCTCCAAATCAACTATGCTTAGATGATCTGCTATTAGGTAGTGAATGTTTCGCTCGCCTTAAACTACGTGTAATGGGATGCTAATGTTAATATCTGTATTCTAGAGACTAGATGACCTTTTTATATAACGGCTATTTCCCCTAGAGATGCTGGACCGAGACAACGCAAATCTTCTTCTCGTTGCCCATTTCGTTGAGCCCTTTATACAAAAAACGTAAGAGTGACAATGATTATATGATCCATATAAAGAATGGATTTTCGATAAATCTTTTATGGCAGAATTTATATTGTTCCCATGGCTTAGAATGCGTGAATTTGGATTAGTATGAGTGGTTCAACTGAAAGCACAATCCCTTCTACGCCAAATGTTCTAGCTTCGACAGACAATGAAACAAATCGAAGGGCAAAGGAAGCCATTTTTGTCCTTTGTGACAATTGTTTCTGGGCAGCGACGTTTATTGACAAGTCGAGGTTGGATGTCATAGAAAACGGATGTATAGTATGCGATGAATCTCTTGTCTCGAGTTTCCCAATTCTTGATAACGAATCATTTACCTTCGATCTTACGGAACGAAGGGGTGTAGAGTTGAAATTCGGGGTCCGAAGGAAAAAATGATAGGATTTAACAAATTGAATTCCCAATCATAGAGGTACAAGATACCTACAGAAAGGTATTAAAACGAAATCGAGATGGGTTATCCGTTGTTGGAATTAGGAGCTTGGTCTCATGATTCTTGCGATTTTCCACATGACCTGCAAAATTTGGCCTTAGAGTTAATCTCTGCACCACAGGAGTAGCAGTTCCGTTTGGGCGTGCCTACATGATTGCCTCCGCTAGGTATACTCGGGACTGTGACTTTGTTTGAAACACTCACCTGAGGTGTTTCTACTTGCTCCTTACCCCCTCTATTCTCCAGTGTACTCTTTAGCTCTAGGACAAACCGTACTTCCAAGAAATTTACTTTGGTCAGATCTAGTAGGTAATCGCTTAATTTGTAAAAAAAATTAACATCATCAATCTTTCCTTTCTTGTAAAGCTGCGCATCATCGATGAATGATTCATACTTATCCTGCACACCCTCTAACACCTGCTTCAGCTGCTCTCCTAGTTCGACTAAATTGCCTTTAGAAGAACCTTCCGACATTATAGTATACTCCTATTTTCTATGACTAATATACCCTATTGATGCCGTCGTTACATTTCTAATATGATAGTTGAAGTCCGTTTCAATTCATGTCATACATCGCTAGCATTGTAAGCCCGGATAAAACACATTAATATCGAATAACGGATTTGAAGTCCATCTGAAGCAATAAGGGGAGGGGTTGTCTAGACTGGTTAGGATACCTGCCTTACACGCAGGTGGTCATGGGTTCGAATCCCATCCCCTCCATT
>JAATVS010000541.1 GCA_014523695.1 Nitrososphaerales archaeon TH5895 | reverse complement strand
GCATTCTCAGCACCCTTTAATGACTCGCTGTTCCCAGAAATAGTATAAGTAGTATCAAAAGCACCTAAGAATTCGGTCTCATTATTCACTATATTATAAGTTGTCATAGAATCTTTAACTATTTGAACAACATTGGCTTCCGATTGATCTGTGGTTTGGCCGGAGCCCAATGCCATATTCATTCGCGCAGAGTCATTTATTGACAAGAACGAAGTGGGCACCATAAAGGACAGTACTACAACAAAAACAATAATTGCTTTCAGGTACGGTTTCCGCATTTCTTTTGGCAGGTCAGCTGTCATCGGATGTCTCATTTTCTAATATTCAGAGAGTATAAAAGCATATTTATTTCATTCAGAGCTTCTAACATGATTGATCACGGTTTCAAATAGCTTATCCAATAGTCAATCTAATGAAATGCCAACTCAATGGGAATCAAATTGCCGTTTCTGGTTTTTTGATCAAAAGCAGGCGGTTAATTTCCATACGATTTGTCACAGTCCCACGCATGTGATGATCCAGCGAGAGAATGTTTCTCCAAATTATAATACAAACTGACAGGAAGTTTATAGATACTTGGATCTGTCATGGTGATAGGCTATATCGGTATCACACGCGTAACGGGTAGGTCCACGTTATTTGATATCATTATTTTCTTTTGCATCATGCTGTTGCATTTGATTTTGTCCCCTCTTCAGTCAAAATCAGAACAGAATATATTGCCTATCTCCAACAAGGAACATTGTTACAGTTGAATTGTAAGTACACTTATGAAACAGTTCTTGAATTAAAGACGCTAATCGTATTGCTGTCGATGGTCCTCATAGCGGTTCCTGGCATCAAACTTATGTCCGGTGACGCACTAGGACAAACTGAAAGAACAAAATCTGAAGAATTAAACGCTACATCTCTCCCCAATAAAGTAAAGATTACCATTAACAATGTCATTCTGCAAGCGGATGTGGCACTTTCGTCTGAAGAACAGACAAAAGGTCTTTCAATAAAGGATAGTCTCAAATCTAATGAAGGAATGATATTCCCATACGAGTCTCCACGGACTCTAAGCTTCTGGATGAAAGATATGAAATTTCCCATAGATATCCTCTGGCTGGACGCTGACAAAAAAGTAGTTCATATCGAAGAGGGTCTTCAACCGTGCAGCCCATTACTACCTTGTCCATCATATACCCCAGACGTTCAGGCACAATATGTTCTGGAAACGGTTGCAGGTTTCTCATCCGCCAATGGAATTACTATGGGTACACCTGTTGAATTCAATCTGTCTACATAGGACATTATTCTGCTAGGACTTATTTTGCTATAGACGCCGAATCTAGTATGCAAATCCAAGTACTCGTCTGTGCAATTTATATCAATTTAATTGTGAATCAAATGTAAATAAGAATACAGTTCTAAGTTTTCTGCTGCGCATTAAAGGAAACATGGACTAGATTTTTCAAAAAAAAATATCTCGGGAGCTTTTTGACTAGCGTGTCGAGTCAGCTTTATCTAGCCTGTTGCCACAGCCGCTGCCGCTGATCCGCCTGAAGCTGCAGTTGCTGCTGATGAAGATCCTGCTGCCGCAGCCGCTGCCGCTGATCCTCCGTCATCCCCATCATCACCGTCGTCGTCGCAACCAGAAGCAGCTGCCGCAGCCGCACTATTATCTGCTGCCGCTGCCGCTGCCGCTGATCCGCAGTCATCACCATCGTCGTCACCATCTGCGTAGACATGTTGCGGAGCCAACATTAAACTAGGGATTGCTAGACCCAATGCCAACATAGCTACTAAAGTTATAGATAACTTTGACTTCATTCTAGTTCCGTCAAATTATGCATAACATTTAAAGTTATAGAAAGTTTTTCACGTAATTTCGTAGCTTTGTTACCAAAGAGATCTGTCTTTTTTCTAAATATACTAGTTTGATAGTATAGTTAATATTAAAAAATGACAGCTTAATTAGAACCTTATTATATTGTAGATACTTAATTCAATTCTGTAAAATAGTATCTTAATATTAATATTCCATAATGAAAATCT
>JAATVS010000091.1 GCA_014523695.1 Nitrososphaerales archaeon TH5895 | reverse complement strand
ATCACGGAGCGATATGAATTTTAACCAAGATGACCTAGAGCGCGACATTTCAGAGCTTATCACAAAGTTATACCACATAGCTGAAAAAATTCAAGAGAATACTAAAAAAATGATCGTTGATGGCGAATTTCTAGCTCAAGAAGACGTAGCTGAAATGGTATTAACGTTGTCTTCAGAAACAACAAGCAGACTCTTAAACGGCCGGGTAGTACCGAATGATCGAGTATTCTACACAGTCAAACCAGCGATCTCTACTACGGTGCAGGAAATAGATTCGAACTCTAACATGGGAACTGTCCTTGTAAGCACAAGCACCCAAGATTCCCTTGATCTATCGAGAATTGAGGGCCTCTGCCATACGATGTTGAATAATGGGCTGAAGAAGGTAATAATAGTCTCTCCAGAAAAAATAGGCCGTTTGTCTGAATTCCCTCAATTTCAGGTGGATCTTTCAGATGAAACAAATTTACGTGACTCTTTGACCAGAATCAAAGGAGAATTCGGTCCTATCAGTGGATTGATCCATTTCACTGGACGGCCTGATTATTCGAAATCATTACTCGAGATCTCAAAGCAGAATTGGGAATTGTTGATAAACCGATTCATTCATGTTCCAGCATTAGTAACAAAACATATGGCTATCACAATGGCACCTGAAGGCGCATCGGAAGAGCCAATCAGATTTAAGGAATCGTCAGGGAACGTGGTTATAGTTGGGCCAGACTGGCCAAAGGGTGATAAAATATCAGGACTAATCAAAGCTAGGGCCGAACTTTTTAGAGGCGCTTTGCGGCCATTCGTTGTTACCGTGAATCAAGAGCTGTCTGATGTCTTAGGTTCCAAGATTCGCCTGTATTTAGTTCTGCCAGGGAATTTTGATAATGGGGAGGTAGACGAAGGACAGATGAGAGATTCCATTACGAGATTAATCTCAAGAGCCAAGGCTCGATACCAAAACGAAACGATTTTTTGCCTAGGCAATTAGGCTCGGCAAAGACGAAAAAAAGTTATAGATGTTAGAAAGTTTCATGAGGATTATATCCCTCTTCTCTATTGAAACCTACCTGAAGTAGTTATTAGAACAGTTGCCCAACTAATTTTCTGTCTCAGTTGATTGGTCTTGGTTTCCACTTGAAATTTCTTGGGTCGGAGCAGATTGCTCTGTGGCTCCATTTACTATCTCAGCTGTTGCGAACCGATTTCCAACTTGTGTGACTCTAATTTTTGCATTCTGGCCAACTTTTCCGTCCTTAACAAATATAACGAATCCTTGGACTCGAGCAATTCCATCGCCCTTTCTACTTATTTCAGAAATCTGCACATCGTATTCCTTTCCTGTCTCTACTGGTTTTGGTCCGAAACTATCGTTTCTTCTAAATCCGCCGTAACTCATTCCTTATTCCTTGCTAAAAGACTTACTCTTACCCTATATAAATCGTGGTAGCTGCTTGATTTTAACTTCCAATCTTAATCGTCTCATTGCATGCAGATCTTACGGCTTCAATAGCCGATAATACGGCCAACGTACTTGTCCTGGGGTTTTCAGGGTGAGGTACGTTACTAGTAACTATTTCTAGACTCCCAAACTCCCCTTTCACAATTATTTCGTGTCGATTAACTTTTATGTTTGGATCGACGACTATCCTGACTCTGATTTTACTGATATTACCCGTGGCTAGCGCTAATGAGGCGAAGACATTCACATTCGAGGGAAACAACTCGACTGCTCTTCGGACATCCCCTTCATACAATACTGTCCTATCAGTAAGTTCATGTAAGCGAATATCTTTATAGATATCAAAATAGGGAGCTCCAGCTAACGATTTGGGACTCTTAGTTGTAGAAATCGTAAGCTGATCTAAATGGTTTCGGACTGATTTTATGGCATCTATTCCAGCGATCGCTCCCGTTGGGATATGTATAACCCCAGTGTGTTTAATAGCCTCTGATTCGAGTTCTTTCATAAATATTTCATCGACCAATTCTCCTACACTGAAAATGATGAGATACTTCCCGTCAGCTAAGATATGCCTAGCGTACTGACGGACTGCAACCCGACTAGCCGATTCTATTACAACGTCAGCACTCTCGTATGCTTCAGAGCGAAAAAGCAAATCTTTATCAGAAAAAGCTTTTGGTTTATCATTTTTCAAAGAAAACTTGGTAAATTCCAACCTGTCGAGGGACGAATCAACAATAAAGCTCAACCTTGCTGATGAAAGAGATCTGTTATCAATTGATCTTGCAATTTGGTATCCTATCGCACCGCAACCAATTATGCCGACCTTTTTCAAGAGTATTCTAAGAACAACTTGCTATAGAATAATTCGCCGAAGCACTCTAACGTCTAGGCCCTCTCTCAGGTTTCCTCTGACCAGGAGCCCTTCTCTTTTCAAACCGCTTACTATAATTATTTTTGTTACGTAATCTCGATATGGGACTATCTCTTTCTTTTCCCTGAATCTTTGGTGTCTGCCCTCTAACCTTCCCAGCCTTCGTTAACGATCCATGTGTAGGCATTTAATTGATGCATATACATGATACACATATATAAATTCTAGATTTACTAATTGATCAAGTCGTGCAAAAATGTGGAATCAGATTCGTGGAGGTTCTCTATAGTATTTTGGATTCTGGGGATCGTGCTCCCACGGAGGAGCAGATCCAGTTGTTCAAATTTATTCCGTTTCCCTGCGCTTAACCCGTTTGAAAGACATGAAGTTAAGTGAAGCTGTTGATTTTTCCAGTAGAGAAGTACTGAAACATTATCTACTGTAATTCTACTTTGAGTGAAACCAAGTCAATTTCGCACGTGTTTTTGTAAGCTGAAGCTTAAAGGGGCAACTATTGCCCACTGATCGGAAGCAGGTTGCAAATCCATCCTAGATTGTACTGCTTTAAATTGTGTGGGTGTTCAATCTCTTCAAACTACAATAATGTTAGAAATCGAAAACTATGAAGTAAAAATAGGACAGCTGAAAAAAGAGTTGAATGCGGTGATTCTAGCTCATAACTACCAGAACCCAGAAATCCAGGACATCGCGGATTTTGTTGGTGACTCGCTCGCCCTCTCTAGAGCAGCTGCCGGTACGGATGCAGATCTCATCGTATTTTGTGGGGTCCATTTTATGGCTGAAACAGCGGCCATTTTGTGTCCTGAAAAAACAGTATTGATACCAGATCCTCAGGCAGGTTGTTCATTGGCTTCCACTATTAATCCTGAGGAACTTATCATGTGGAAATCAAAGCATCCAGAAGCTGTCGTGATAAGTTATGTTAATACATCAGCAGAGATCAAGGCACTGTCTGATTATTGCTGCACCTCATCTAATGCAGTAGAGATTACAAACTCCATTCCAACCAATAAGGAGATACTTTTTCTACCTGACATGTTCTTAGGGTCCTACGTCGCCAAGCAAACAAGGAGGAAGAACATGCATATTTGGCCTGGTGAATGTCACGTGCATGCAGGGATGACTCCTCACGATATTAACAGGTATCTTGATGCCAAATCCGATGCAGAACTTTTGATTCATCCTGAATGCGGCTGTACTACGTCGACGCTTTATCATTATGGAGAAGGAGATATCAACAAATCCTGTCATGTGCTCTCCACTGAGGGAATGATCAAATATGCATCGTCATCACCTTCCAGGAAATTCATAGTAGCGACCGAAATCGGAATACTTCATAGGATGAAAAATCAGAACCCTGACAAGACCTTCATACCGTTGAAAGAGGATGCTATATGCAAATACATGAAGATGATCACACTCGAGAAGGTGTATCACTCTCTAAGAAAAAAAGTTCATGTTGTAAGCGTTCCTGATAGGGTTAGGTCAAGAGCAAGGTTAGCGATCGAAAGGATGCTTGCCGTGTGACTTGAAAGACTTTTCTTCCCCAAACTGAGTTCAAGAACGGGCGTTCTACCTAGATCATAGACTATGTTAGGCTATTTTTGCACTTGACAATCATACTAAAATCGATTGCTTTAGTAGAATGTGTCATTGAGCCTACTGATAGGAAATCTGGATTTAACTGAGCAAAGTCTTGGAAGTTAGATTGGTTGATACCCCCTGAAATTTCCACCTTCACACGGCTTCTTAGGCCTAATTCACGCAGTTTGGACATGGCGTGCTTCGCATTCTCTACGGAAAAGTTGTCCAACATTACGACGTCTGCGCCGGCCAGAACAACAGAAATGAGTTCATCCTCTGACCGAACTTCACATTCTATTTCCCGGTTCTTTCCGACTTGTCTCCTTGCTTTGTTCACACAGTCACCGGCATCACCCACAATTTCGATATGATTATCCTTTATGAGTATCATGTCGTATAGCCCCATTCGATGTGGATAACCACCTCCAATCATTACGGCCTTCTTATCGAATATTCTCATCCCAGGCGAAGTTTTTCTCGTAGCAGTGATTTGAGTACCAACACCTAACTTTCTTAAGAGCACAGAGTATCTTCTGCTTTCAGTCGCCACCCCGCTCATACGCATTAACATATTTAGGGCAGTTCTCTCAGCTTTAAGTATCGACCTGGCATTCCCCTTTACTGCGATAATTCGTTGATTATTGGTCACAATAGATCCATCTTCAATTAGTTTTGTAGTAGAGCAGCCGCAAATTTCCAGCGTCATGCAGGCTTCCTCAACACCACAAATAACCACACCCCCTGTGGTTTCCTTACACCACACCTCAGCTTCTGCATTGAAATCTCTCGGTACCAGTACTTCACTTGTGATGTCACCGCTACCAAAGTCTTCCTCAAGGTACGAAGAAATACGATTTCGTCGATACAGATACTCAGACAAGGACACCACGTTTTTCTGTCCTTTAAGAGAGGTCATGAAGCTTTTAAGGCATATTTGTGAGGGACGCGAAGATCCAAAGTGGAGGCGACATGAGAATGTGAAGGATCAAAAATCAGTATCATACCTGTCCAGTGGGGAGTGAGATCGGTAGAACTACACACAGGGCAAACCTTTGCGATGGTCAACGCCTTACATTTCTTACAGGCGAGTTCTCGGGGCATTACTTACTGGAACCCCGCTTTTTCTCTTTTATTGGAACTGCGGACTGGGACTGTTGAGATTTAATGACATCCTGTTCAATCCACTCCAGAGCCCCTAAAAACGGCTGTCTACAAGTTATTCCTATCTTTCCCATAGCAGCCCCCTTGCCAAGACTAACTGCTGTTATCCTTCCTCTTAACCTAGATCCAATCTTGATAGACCTAGATGACTGATTTGCCAAAATTATCCCCTGCTTAACGTCACTTTTGAGAAAGTCGTCTGTTATCTGGGACAGGTGAAGTAAGGCATCGGTAGGTCCTATTCTTACAAAGGCGCCAAAGTCGGTTATCTCAACTATCTCTCCTTCTACTATTTCCTGTAATCTTGGGTAGAAAGTTAAGGCCTTAAAACTTACTCTATGATATGTTGCTCCATCACCTGCCACGAGCTTACCTACGGGGTTCGTAGATGCCTCTATAATCATGATAACATATCCAAGTTCGGGACTGATCATACTTTCATATTTCTCTTTAAGAATTCCAATGGCGGTTTTGTTAAGAGATGGAGTCATTCGATCGGGAGGGATTCTTATAACGTCACTCATATGCACGATCGCAAACATAATATACAATTGATAGCGACGGAACATCAATTTATTAACCTTTGGATAACATCCCTGGATGTGGACCTCTGATATTTCTCTGAATATGGTCGAGTGGGCTCCTTAATTTGCGATGAAGTTTGTCAGACCTCAATGCCTTTCGTTTGGCAGAAGGGCGACAAGATTATATCTCGTTGGGAATCCTAGGCAGGTAACGGGCTCAAGGACAATGAGAAAATTGTTAACGATTTAAATATTGTGAACTTTAATCTACTCGTAGCATATGACTAATGTGGATCAGGTTATGTCCTCCCTGAGGAAGATTATGGATCCAGAGTTACACAAGGATATTGTGTCCATGGGTATGATTAAGGATTTAAGTATTAATGATAAAAAAGTATCATTCACTCTTGAGTTAACTACCCCTGCATGTCCATTCAATAGCGAAATTGAGGAGGAAGTGCGAAATTCCATGCTCAGCATAGGAGTTAATGATTTGGATCTGAGGGTAACTGCAAAAGTTATGGAGGGAAGAGCGATCTCGATGGACGAATTGCTTCCCAAGGTCAAGAATATATTTGCGGTAGCAAGCGGAAAAGGAGGAGTAGGCAAGACGACCGTAGCAGTAAATCTGGCTTTGGCGTTGGCCAAGACGGGCGCTAGTGTTGGCCTTTTGGACGCTGACATTTATGGTCCAAGCGTTCCTCTAATGTTAGGGTTAAGAGATCCACCGCCAATTGTTAATAACAAGATACAACCTGTCGTTTCAAACGGCGTGAAGGTTATTTCTATGGGCTTCTTCTATGAACAATCACAGCAGGCAGGGATCTACCGTGGACCCATAGTATCAGGAATCATAAAGCAATTCATAACCGACGTAGAATGGGGGGAATTGGACTACCTTTTAATTGATCTGCCACCAGGGACAGGCGACGCTCCGCTCACGATGGCTCAAACACTTCCAATCACTGGTGTCTTAACGGTCACTACACCGCAGGATGTGGCAATGAATGTTGCTATCAAATCAATTGGAATGTTTAACAAACTCAACATTCCGATATTAGGGGTAGTCGAAAACATGAGCTATCTTGTCTGTCCACACTGTGGCGAAAACACTTACATTTTTGGAAAGGGAGGAGGACAGAAGATCAGCGAGAAGTTTAATGTACCTTTCTTGGGCGAAATTCCCCTGCATCCTCTTATCAGAGAAGGAAGTGACCTCGGGAGACCGGTGACGTTGGTTGAACCAGACTCCCTGGCTAGTCTAGCATTTGGAAAGATCTCAAGACTGGTTGCAGGACGTATTAGCGTAATCGCTGCCACCGTTAAGGACAATGATCTTGCGGAGAAGGCTTCAACTACACCTATGGAATGAGTCACGATGTGAAGCTGGTTCAAAAAGAGATTATTGATCTTCTGAAGAAGCCTCTTGGTGATGTAATCAGGTTCGATCAGATTGAAAAGCCAAAAATAATTGAATTGCGTCGTGCAACCCGTAAGTTGATCACTGTTGGAGATACAACTACAGCAAAGGTTATCCGTTTCAATGTCGTTCCCGATGTAAGTGTTGTTGATGGTTTGGAAAAGAGGTTTGTATCCACTACTAGCATTCCCGAACTGAAATCTATCCTTTCGTCGCTCTCAGGTGTGAAACTAATCGAGCTTTCCTGCAGAAATCAGCCGGGTTCAATTTCCTTAGCAATCGTTTCAACGCTTCTTCGTGCGTTAGTAAGTCATGTGCCAGTCTTGGTAAGAGTGATCGGTGAAGAGGACCTAGCAGCACTACCGTTAATTGCATACGCTCCGATAGACTCGAGAATACTTTACGGACAACCTTCAGAGGGAATTGTGGTTGTGAGAGTCAGAAAGAGAATACAAGAGAGGGCTAAACATTTAATGAGGAGTATAGGGTTCAACCTTGAAGGGGTATGATGAAGTGGTGGCTGACTGAAATAATGGGTGATTGTATGCATGTTAACTTTTCCTGACCCCGAGCCTTACACATCTCACCAATTGCGGAAAGTTGCTGCGTCTGAAGTTGCCAACATATTATCGAGACTTATGGCACTCACAGTTACATTTTTCTACAATCACATCAAATGAACAATCATTACTTCCATTACACTGCTCTGCCATAGGCCATTCCCCAGAACAATCTGAGTGTCTCCCTCTCTTGCAAAAATATGTGACAAGCATCAACTAATCTATCTCGGCCCAGATATACTCGGTAGATATTTATAATTATAAAAGGTCGATATTAAA
The DNA here is from genome assembly GCA_014523695.1 of Nitrososphaerales archaeon TH5895. Taxonomy (GTDB): domain Archaea; phylum Thermoproteota; class Nitrososphaeria; order Nitrososphaerales; family Nitrososphaeraceae; genus TH5896. Next base: position 12,522 of record JAATVS010000091.1, on the reverse strand, counting down.
GAGCTGAGGAGCGTAGATTGACCCCTCTCTTACCTTCCTCACCTTTGCAACTGATAGATAGTGCGGCCAAATTGTGACCATGATTGAACCTTCTGGGACTCCCTCGGGCACTGTAATGACCAAAATGTCTTCTTCAGAAACCCCCATTTCAGCCAATTTTAATTTACTCCGCTTGATCAAATCGTCAGGCATTCCGCTGCTATAAAGAAACACTTTGCCGTCATAGTGTAATTTGCCATCCATTGACCTCATAATAAGGCTTTTATCCTATATGCCTTTTTGATCCTAGGTCCATTATGAAGCATTCACTACTGGAAATGTCCTATTCGTCGTCGGTCGGGCACTGTTCCGACGTAAGTAGGCGAAGTCTAGAGGGTGTCGATATGAAACTTAGACATGCAGCCTGTACATTCATAAATTTCATCGCCAACCTGGCCACTCACATTAAATCTTACAATCGTGGTGCACTTAGGACATCTGCCCTCCACAGTCCTAGTCTTACGTATTGGCTTATTCCTTGATTTTCTCCGACTACCCAATTTGTAAAATAGGAACAAACCTATTTATAAATCTGGCCAAACAAAAATTTGGTCAGATTCAACCAATCCAGTAATCTCCAACATTAGGCAATCTGATGCTTCTTTTTTCTCCGCAATGTAATGATACCTAAGATTAGAAATCCAATACCGATAGCCAAGATCAGATAATCCGCAGGGACCAAAAGAGACCAAGCCTCGTTAATTGTTCCAGCATAAAAAAACAACCCGGATAAGAAGATCAGGGCAATGCCTGTTATTATCTCACCATTGACCTCCATTAGGATGAGTTAATAAATGTCCGACTTATATACAAATCCTTCCCAAGATTAGTTGTCGCTGTCATATCATCAATAGAGTCTGAGATGAGTCGTAAGCATTCACTCCAGGACAACTAGTTCACATATACAGATAAGACACGACACTCCTTGTGAACTCTTTTGTTGTGAGGGTACCTCCCAGATCTTTTGTCTTCTTATTTTCAGCCAGCATCCGCACTATCGCCTCCTCTATCCGATCTCCTTCTAAGATGGCTTGTTTGTCATTATGCTTGGTTCCTAACCATTGAAGCATCATTTTAGTCGATAGCAAAATAGAAGTAGGGTTTGAGACATTCTTACCTTGGATGTCAAAAGCTGCTCCGTGAACTGGTTCAAAAACCCCGAAATCGTTTCCGATATTTCCTGCCGGACCCATTCCCAGTCCCCCGACTACCTGTGCAGCCTCGTCTGATATGATATCTCCAAAAAGGTTTGACGTCACAATCACATCAAAATCCTGAGGATTCCGGATAAGGTTCATCGCACATGCATCGACGTACATCTCTTCATACTGAATATCACGGTTTAATAATGCGACTTCTGAGCATATCCTCTTGAACAATCCGTCACTTTCTTTCAATACATTTGCCTTGTGAACTAAACTGACTTTTCTCTGCCTGTTTCTCAATCCTGCCAGTTTGAAGGCGTACTGAGATATCCTTTCGATAGCTTTTTTGCTGGTTCGCCTGAGGGATATAACGGTTTCGTCATCTGACCAAAATTCCCATCCAAGATACAGGTCTTCAGTATTCTCCCTCACTACTACAAGATCGATATCGTTATGCAGAGAATTTGTGTTAGGATATGCCCTTAACGGTCGGATATTTGCATATAGATCGAAAAGACGTCGAATAACAAGTATAACATCAGCAGCACTCTCGCCTACCGGTCCCTTCAGACATGCGTCTGACTTACGGATGGCTGATAGTGTGGATTCAGGTAGTGCCTTATTGAACTTTAATAGTGCACCATCCCCTGCTTCTAAGTAAACCAAGGAAAACTTCACTGATGAATTGGAGTCTATAGCGTTTAAGATACATGTCGCAGACTCGATCAATTCTGGTCCTATTCCATCGCCTCTAAGCATGGCTATATTGTATCGAGTCGTTTCAAGGCACCTTTATTCTGAGCTTATAAGCTCTGCATTCTAATCGGATCTGAGGAGTGTTGGAGCACCTCATTGAGCTATCATAAGACTTACTTTTCAACTTCGTTGAACTGATCCATAGCGATTTGAGGACTATACTGCTCCCCTGGGCAGTGCGGAAACCCCAGTACGTGCCAGTTGAACAATACCAAAATCAGATACTAAATTTCGAAATGCATCGATCTTGCTGGGAGTACCGGTGATCTCAACCGTAAGTGTAAATTTGTCTATATCTAAGATTTTTCCTCGAAAAACGGAAGCGAGATTAGTGATTTCTGCCCTCGAGGTTGGATCTTGAGCATTCATCTTTATGAGAGCCAATTCCCTGTAAACAGTATTGGCTCTGTCTAATACCCGTACTTCGACTACGTCGATGAGTTTTCCAAGTTGTTTCACAAGTTGGTCCAATGTCCGATCATCGCTTCTAGTGGTTATGGTCATTCTTGAAAGGTCAGCAGCTTCGCTGTAACCTACGGTAATACTTTCTATGTTAAAATTCCTGGCCCTAAACAAGTTAGTGACTCTAAAGAGAACTCCCGGCTTGTCCTCAACTAGCGCAGATAAAATGTAAATATTGTCGGAAGACTTTCTTTCAGGATTGGAATCGATTTGACTCAATTGTCAGGGGACCTCAAGAGCCGACAATCATATCCTTCAGGCCTGTCCCAGGTGCGACAAAGGGATAAACATCTTCCTCCGGGTCTATTGGAATGTCTATCACGGTTGCCACATTACTCTTTAGCGCCGATCTAATTGCATTATCTAATTCCGCAAGCGATTGTACTTTTATTCCCTGAGCACCGTAAGCATCAGCAATTTTAGTGTAATCAGGGCAATTGTGAAGATGAACGCCTTCATACCTTCTATTATAGAATGTTCTCTGCCATTGTGCCACCATCCCGAGCATGTAATTGTTCAGCAAGATGACTATAACCGGAAGGTTTTCAAGTACAGATACGGCCAGAGAATTTTCACTCATATTAAATGACCCGTCACCAGCAATATCCACGACAGGAACGTCTTGCTTCGCAGCTTTGGCTCCAATTGCAGCCGGAAACCCAAAACCCATTGTTCCGAGCCCGGTGGAACTGAAGAAAGTTCCTGGAGATATGACATCAAAATGAAGCGACGTCCACATCTGACATTGTCCCACTTCTGTTGTGACGATAGCTTCACTGGGAAGGGCCTGTCTCAATTTCTTTAGTACCTTCCTGGCAGTAAGATCTCTCGGGTAATCTTTGATGCTTTCCGCATAATAATCTACAAGCTCCTTCCTTCTCCTCAACCAGGGATTTTCCGCACTTCGTTTAACCATCTTCTTACTCAAAAGCTTGATCATCGTTTTCATAGATGACTTGACGTCTCCGACAATGGCGACATCAACAGATTTGTTCTTGCCAATCTCCGCAGGATCGATATCCATATGAATTATACTCATGCCCTTACCAAATTCATCAAATCTTCCGACCGATCTATCAGAGAATCTTGCTCCAATTGCTAAAATACAATCTGCTTCCAATATGATTTTGTTTGCCTCTGCATGCCCGTGCATTCCGATAGGTCCCATTGCCAAAGAGTGATTTTCAGGGAATGACCCCTTTCCCTTGAAGGTAGTAACAACCGGAGTCAATAACAATTCTGCAAGGACTTCTAATTCTGAAAACGCCCCTGAAAGGATTACGCCACCGCCAGACATAATTATGGGGCGCTCTGCGGCCATCAAAAGTTCGGCAGCTTTTCCGATGGTCGAGAGATCGCAGTCAATGGTTGGATTATAACCTCGCACCTTAATTAGATCAGGAAACTCTATATCCTGAGAGTCCTGCTGAACGTCCTTTGGAATGTCGATGAGTACCGGACCGGGCCTACCGCTCTCAGCAATGTAAAATCCCTTCTTAACGGTTTCAGGTATCTCGGTAGCTTTTCTCGGCTGAAATGTATATTTAGTGCATGGGTTTGCTACCCCTATTATGTCAGTTTCTTGGAAGGCATCCTTTCCTATCATCTCCAATGGAACTTGTCCAGTGACCGCAACCATAGGTGAAGAATCTGCGTAAGCAGTTGCAATACCAGTAATCAAATTTGTCGCTCCAGGTCCCGACGTTGCGAAACATACACCAGCCTTCCTTTTTATTCTGGCATAGCCGTCTGCCATGTGGGCCGCCGATTGTTCATGCCGGACAAGAATGTGCCTAATCTTTGCATCCACTAATGCGTCATAAATAGGAAGGTTTGCGCCCCCTGGGAGACCAAAGACAAAATCGACTCCTTCTTTTTCCAGTGAACGCATCAAGGCCTCTGCCCCTTTCATCCTCGTCAAAGTAGAACCAGTCCTCCACAACACAACAAATTACACAGAACAAAACAATCTGTCTTCGCTATTTTCCTTCCATCATACAAACATGGATTCCTCAACAACATATTTCAAATAATGTAGATGACCAGAGGCCAGTCATAATTTATAAGTGTTATTCTAGACCTAAAAAGTTAAACTTTTTACTTTTGCAGTTTGCTTGTCATATTTGAACCTGAACGCTCATGAACGAAAGTAGTATAGGATTCCGCTACGTCTAGGCCCTCATGAACTATTGCTCTCACTGCCTTAATCATCGAGACTGGTGATTTTGATTGCCAAATATTTCTACCCATGTCTACCCCAGATGCCCCAGATGAAATTGCGTCATATGCCAGCTTTAATGCATCTTTTTCATCGAGCTTCTTGCCTCCAGCAATAACTAACGGTACCGGACAAGACCTCACTACTGTGTCGAAGTCATCGCAATAATATGTCTTCACAATATGGGCTCCGAACTCTGCGGCAATTCTGGATGCCAGCCCTAAATACCGTGAGTCACGAGACATTTCTCTTCCAACCGCTGTGACCGCAAGAATTGGTATGCCGTACTTTTCCCCTTCGTCGACCAATCTAGCTAGATTCATTAAAGTTTGGTGCTCATATTTGCTTCCGATGAATACAGAGACAGCGAGACAGCTTGCGTTGAGCCTGATGGCATCTTCGATACTTGCAATTATTGCCTCCTTGGAAAGATCTTCTCCTACTATGCTGCTTCCTCCAGAGACTCTGAGGACCACAGGGACGCATGATTCTGGGCGAACACACGTTCTTAGAATGCCTCTAGTTAGCATGATCGAATCGGCGAAAGGCAACAGAGGGCCGATAACTTCTCTGGGTGCTTCTAATCCTTCTGTCGGGCCTAAAAAATAACCGTGATCTACTGCTAGCATAACACATCGGCTATCATCTTGACCCATAATTTGAGATAACCTATTTTTCATTCCCCAATTCATAATTCTTCTAGCTTATACAGAACGACTAATAGACCCTATTATTTCTTTTTCTCATTGACTATCACCACCTTCATAGCATCAACTGCATCATGAGCACACCTAAACGCCGATTCCGAGTTTTCTAGGTTAAATTGATGTGTTATTAGACTTCCAAAGTTCAAACGTCTATCGGCTAGAAGTTTTAGTGCTCGATTGGTTTCTATCTCAGTCGCCGCATACGAAGATAGGATCGAAATCTCGTTGGCATAAAGAAATGAAAGATCAATATTTACAAAGGACGATCTTGCAGGTACACCAAAGAGAACGATTGATCCGCCCTTTCTTAACATTTTTAAGGACTGAATAAACGCGTTTTGGTTGCCTGTCGCAACAACAACAAGGTCTGCTCCTCTACCGGAAAGAACATCCTTGATGCTCCTTGTTTTCTCCTCGTCATTAATTGGATGCAGAACCTCAAATCCCATCCTTTTGCCGAAATCCAACCTGAATTCATTAGGATCAATCAATACTACTCTTTTGACTCCAGCATCCCTAGCCAACAGGGCATTCATTATACCTACGGGTCCAGCTCCCATGATTACGATATCATCGATACCCTTTAAGTCACACTTGTTGAGGGCTCTAATACAACAGGCCAGAGGTTCGATCAGTGAAGCCTCTTCATCAGTCACAGATGTTGGGAGTTTCAGAACTCCTCCTCGTTGGATGTGCATAGATGACACTAGGAACTCTTCAGATAAACCACATGGTTCCAAATTGTTTAATTGATACGAATCACACATCGTTTCGGCGTTATGAGAGCAGTAATAGCATGAATAACATGGAACATGATGATGGGTAAAGACTCGTTCCATTTCCTTGAAGCCGGTAACATTATTTCCCACCTTGGCTATCTCGCCGACTGGTTCATGACCCAATCTGGTCGAACCCATGCCATACGAAATTGTGGTTTTCTCTAGGTCAGAGCCACACAAGCCGCAAACTTTCATTCGTACTACAATTTCATCATCTTTTGGGTATGGTGCTGAAACATCCTTTACAATCACTCCTTCAGGAGATGCAACAAAAACTGCCTTCATGAAAGATCACAATTCTTGTTGGACATAAGCATATTTCTAAAATCTGTCGTATCGTAAATTATTCTCAAACATTCCCTCCTGAATACTTTTTAGGCTTTCTGGTAAAGATGCTCTTACACCCTTCGCAACAGAAAAAATATTCTTTGCCACGATAGTTCAGGGGGATTGCCAGCTCTTGTGACAATTCTATCCCACACACAGGATCCAGAGGCAAGAAGTGTAATAAAACTAGGTTTGTTATTTATTCTTTCGTCGCCTTATTCACCAGCTCGATTGTATGAGGTCATAAGAAGTCATGACTTTTGCATTTTCCTATAGCATAATAATAGCAAAAAGTTTAAGATAATTTACAAATCATTTCATATTTCGGTATTCATGAATATAGATAGCTCTTAATGTCATTTCCTTCAATAGAAATAGTATGTGAAAAATGTGGGGGTAGGATCTATAGAATCATCAATGTGAAATCTATCAAAGATGTATTAAGGCCATTTAGTGGAAGATGCAACACATGCGGCGTAAGCTTGAACCCGTCCGATTTTGAATTACATATGGAAAAAGCCTAAATGTAAATGGGCTTTTTAAAGAAAACAGTATTATCAGTTGCCAAATTCCATCTTGAATGCCTTCGAATCATGCAAAGCTAGAAGGATGGCATCTAACTTCTGCTCTGTTTCATTCCACTCAGTGAGGGGATCTGATTCCATCACAATTCCTGCGCCCGCTTGGGAATAGGCTTCATTACCCCGCATGAAAAGCGATCGGAGTATAATTGCGAAATCACATGAGCCGTTCGAAGAAAAGTATCCTAATGCGCCTGCATAAGGACCTCTTCTCGAAGGCTCCAATCCGTTTATAATTTCCATTGCCCGCACCTTAGGTGCACCCGAGACTGTCCCCGCTGGAAAAAGAGCTTTAAAAGCATCAAACTGATCATATGAATTTCGTAATGAGCCTGATACATGAGTCACCAGGTGTTGAACGTGACTAAACCGTCTTACTGCCATCAAGTCTTTGACATTTACAGACCCATACTTGCTAACTCTACCAACATCGTTTCTAGCCAAATCTACTAACATGGTATGCTCGGCAATTTCCTTCCTGTCATTAATGAGTTCTCTTCTGAACTTTTCGTTCATCTCAGGTTCGGGAACAACGGGCCTAGTACCAGCAATTGGATACGTCTCCAGATAGCCCTTTGACACACGCAATAGCATCTCCGGGCTGGATCCAATAATCTGGATTCCGCGACTAGTCCTTAAAAAATACATATACGGAGATGGGTTGATCCTTCTTAAACTTTCATAAACGCATAGCGGATCGCCTTTAAACCTAAACCGCAAATTTCGAGATAAAACGACCTGGAAAATATCGCCTCTATAGATAAAGTCCTTCGCCTTTTTGACCATATCCATGTATTCATTCCTTGAGACATTATTAACAGGCAAAGAGAAATTTAACTGCTCCTTACCATCTTCCTCTTCGTTATGATCCTTAAGAAACTTGGTTACTTTATCTGAACGTGAGGATTTTCCCTGATAAAAGTAGTAGACCTTGTTTGCTGAGTGATCCACTATGATCCCATCAGTATAAATTCCGAAATCAAGCGTTGGGAAGGTGTCTGAAAGGGATCTCTTCTTCTTAGTCTTCGTCCTTAGATTTTCCCAAGAATTGACGGCATCATACGAGACATATCCGACTGCCCCGCCAACGTACCGAAAGCGTTGATCCTTTACGCGTGGGAGAATACCCTTGATAGGCGACAAGAGGTCATCTGCTTCATCATAATGACTTGATTTATCGCCCTTTTTCACAATAACGCTATTATTTTCGATTATGACTGTGCTCCCTGGGTCAAAGCCAATTACAGAGATTTCAGATAATTCCTTTGGGCCTTGTAACGATTCTAACAGGAAAACGGTATCAAAATTCTTGTATATTCTCTTAAATATTTTGAATTGATCAGCACTTACGTCAATCCTGACAAAATGGAGATCCTTTTCCCTCTTTGGATACAAAATTTGCTTTAGATGGAATACGGACCATATTTATTTTCAATGGGGTTCAAATTTACATGTTCGAAGTGGATCAACTGATTTTCAGAAGAAAACCATTGCTGCATATTATAACAGCGAGCCCTTGCTCTTAATTTAAATTCAATGCCCATCTTAACTGGGCCGAACATGGATTGAATGCGGTACTTTAACCTTCATATCAATTTGCTATTTCTTCTTATTCCTTCTTCTGGCACCCTTTCCTGCGTTCTTTGAGAGGGGGATAGTATGGCTTTGCCAATTTTCAAGATCGCCTAATCCATGGGTATACCTCTCCCAATAGTTTGATTGACCAAAGAGTTCATCTAACTGCGCAGATGCACTAAAAGATATTTTATTTAGCGTAAGATGTAACGTTTCATGGCTTAATAGAGAACTAGCTATCTCAGCAATCCGACCATCCGAATTGAACTCTCTCCACGAACTGTAGTTGCCGATAAACGCCCGTGATCTCCCATAATAAGAAACAAACATTAGCCCCCTTCTTCCAGATAGACCTTTCAATTTAAGATCCAGAACCATTTCATTAGCACGAGCATAATATCTCAACATCAATTCCTAGATTAATGTATCTTGAGAAAAATTGGAAACTGTAAATGTGCTTCATGAAAATCCTGAGTCGTTCAGCAAACTATTGAAATGAATTGTAAGGATTTTAAAGCGTAAAGCTAATTTGCTAAGGTTTTTCTCGCATTTTTTTTACAATGAGATTCAAGAAAATTCACAATCGGAAGGATAATCTTGATATCTAGATTGTTCTACTCTATATCATCAAGAAATAGGTTGACAGTTTCAGTTATTCGCAACAAGAATTCCATTTTGAAAAGGTGTCACGGGCTAACTTCAAGTAAATTCGTTTTGTCCGCGGTAGAAGCAGCCATTGCACGGGTCGAACCGGCGAAATTGATTTCAACGGCCGTTAACAGGAAACAAGGCAGAATGATAGTATCGGGTATTAGACATGAGAAAATGACATTTGATTTAACCAGGTATGATAAGATCTATATAGTTGGCGCAGGAAAGGCGTCCGTGCCTATGGCAGTGGGGTTGGTAGAGGCCCTACCTGTAGGTAAGGCGAAGTCCTCGAAAGTTTCGGGATCGATAATCACTCCGTACGGGACTTCAAGAAAGATCCCTGATATTGATGTAATTGAGGCTGGGCATCCCTTGCCTGACGCAAACGGGATTAAGGGTACCAAAAAAATTGTGAATATTCTTCGGCGGGCTAAGCCTACGGACCTAATATTTGTATTGCTATCAGGAGGAGGATCTGCACTTTTGTCTCTTCCCATTAGAGGGATCACCTTGGATGACAAGAGGCATGTTACACAATCATTGCTAGCGTCAGGAGCTTCAATCCAAGAATTAAATGTAGTACGAATGCACCTATCACAGGTAAAGGGTGGGAAGTTGATCCGATTTTCTCCACCTTCAACTACCTTTTTGACTCTTATAATTTCCGACGTAATCGGTGATGAAATCCAGACGATTGCATCAGGTCCCACATATCCTAATCATTCTTTATTTATCGATGCAAAGAGAATATTGTCAAAATATGATATTTGGGATGTTGATAACTTACACCTGAAGAGAATTCGGAAGGTTATAGTGAATGGAATCAAATTCGAGACGAACGATCGCCCTCGAAAAACTCCAGAATTTCACAGAAATACGGAGTACGCCATAATTGGCAATAACGCGACGGCTTGTATCGCAGCTTCCCAATATTTGAAGTCAAAAAAAATAGATACATTAGTACTCGGTTCTCATTTTGACGGCGATGCTGCCAAACACGGCAAATGGCTCTCCATGTTGGCGAATGGAATGAGATCGTTGTCTTTCCCATTTGCTATTGTACTTGGAGGAGAAACAACGGTCAGGCTAAACAAGGAAGGCAACAATGGAATCGGTGGTCGGAATCAGGAAGCTGCTTTAAATGCATTATTGTCGCTTGAAATTTCATCTGGTCAGGATGTCTCTATTTGTTGCGTAGGGACGGATGGGATAGATGGAAATTCAACGGCAGCTGGAGCACTGATTACCACAACAATGGTGAGTCGCGATAAGCCAGATATAATGGAAGATTTGCGAAGGCATCTAGAAAATCATGATAGCAATACGGCATTTAAGATGTTGGGTTTCCAAATAATGACCGGGAAGACGCTGACCAATGTGAATGATTTGAATGTGATATGTAGGTTAACAAATGGGAACAGTGACTAGATACAGTCATTGCTTGATTATTTGGTTTTCAATTGTTACATCTTGTGCATCTGAGATTAGGACTTTCCCGCCACCCGTTGTTATCAAAATCAGTGACCCGTTTGAGTCAATATCGCTGGCCAATCCGTCCAACTGGACGCCATTCAATAGTACTTTAACCCTTTTCCCCATCATGGGACATCGAAATTTCCAACGGTTCGTGACCAATCCCCAATTCCCGGCCATTATTTCATCATAGTAGTGATTGAAAAGAATAAGGACAGAGGCTAGGAAGGGCTCTAACCCAATCGACGATTGTTTAGTATGATCGATCAATGACGTTGATCCTTTTAGCCCTTTCGGCTTTGAATTCAGATTTATTCCTGCTCCCACAACACAGTATTCCAAGTCCATGCCTTGAACCGCAGAGCTTATCAGAATGCCGGCCACTTTTTTTGTCTTTAATAGAATATCATTAGGCCACTTAATGTATCCCTCTACGTGGAAATTTCTTGAAATGGTTTCACACACTGCCAAAGACATCGCATAAGACAGAAATATACAAGAACTAGCCTTCATATCCTGCTTCGTTACGACTGAGAACCACAATCCTCCAGGTGGAGATATCCATTTTCTGCCTCTCCTACCGTGTCCAAATAATTGAGAATCTGATACTATCACTATTCCATGTGAGCAAGGATCAGTTTCAGCAACCGAGATCGCATAATCCTGGGTTGAAGATATTGCTGTGTAACTTCTGATCTCTTTCCCAAAAACGTAACCACTAATGGCCGCCCTTAATTGAGCCAAGTCCAAGGTCATAAATGTCTACACTTGTAAGTTTAGTGATATAGCGATCACTATTTTATATTTGTGAAAGGTAGTATTAAGACTGAATGGCTTGGTGACTACAAAAAAGAGATGGAACTTAGGAATCCATTGTTTGCTTGGTCTAGAATATTAAGATTAAGGTTTGTATTATCATCGATCATTGCGGTTCTTCTCGGAGTATCGATAGTTTACTATGAGACTACTCTGGTCAACTTTTCGTACACTATTCTCATTCTTACAGGCGTAGTGTTTTTACATCTCAGCATAGACCTTTTGAACGATTATTGGGACTATGTGAAAGGGATAGATAAAATCACAAGACGGACAAAATTTAGTGGGGGTACAGGAGTATTGCCCAGTGGTCTTCTTAAGGCAAAACATGTTTACGTTGTTGGCTTAGTGTTCCTTATTTTGGGATCTTTAATAGGGATTTATTTTATAATCTTAAGAGGTCCGATAGTGGGACTAGTTCTGGGAGTAGCAGTTTTTTCAGTATACACTTATTCAAATAAACTAGTTTACCATGGACTAGGGGAAACATTTGTTGCCGTCAAAGGTGCTCTTATCGTTTTCGGCACATACTTCGTTCTAACAAATTCAGTTGAAATTATCCCTCTCTATAACGGGATAATAGTTGGGATACTATCAAGTTGTGTCTTGTATGTAACGTCATTCCCTGACTTTGATGCAGACAAGTCAAAAGGAAGAAAAACGCTTGTTATTAGCCTTGGCAAAGAGCGGGCGCTAAAGTTGTATCCTATTCTTCTTATATCTCCGTACATCCTAATTGTATTGGGGATACTGCTTAATCAGATTGTAAGCTATTCGGTGATCTGCTTTATTTCCACGCCTTATTTACTCAAAGCGATAAAAGCGATAAAGAAATCATCTCCTAAAGATTTGTTAGTCGCTATGGGATCGACTCTGATTCTTGCTCGAATTACCGGCATTATGCTCATCATTAGCTATCTGTTGGCTGCTAATCCACCCTTGAACTTGACAAACTTGTGATAGAAATAGGCAATGACTGCGCCATGGTAGATC
>JAATVS010000090.1 GCA_014523695.1 Nitrososphaerales archaeon TH5895 | reverse complement strand
TAAATGATAGGGGGCCTTGCGAATATATTTCTGGGGTCAGTGTGATACTCTACTGCCAATGTAGGATCTTTCTGCCTCCCAGTTAAGATCCCGACTGTAATATCATCCTCTTTTATCACTTCTCGCTCCCTTAACACTTTGATGCCGGCAGGGACGGCGCCAGATGCCATTTCACAGTCAAACCCGTTCAAACCTACGACTGCCATCCCATGACTCATCTCCTTATCATCGACTTGTACTACTAGCCCATCTGTGAACTCTATCGCTCGAAGCGCTTTTGCAATATTGGGAGGTTTTCCAATTTGTATCGCGGTTGCTTTAGTCTTGGGGTATAAAGCCTTACTGTCCTTGGAGTCATAGTATCTGTTCAGGAGATCAACGTCGAAATTTCCATCGTTCCAGACAAGTTTTTGGCTTTCAAATTTGCCATTCACTAGTTCATAGAAGGTATTTGCACCGCTTGAGTTTACGACAATCAACCTAGGGATCTTCTTAATCCATCCCCAATCATATAACTCCATCAAGCATTTTCCACAACTAGCAGTATTTCCAAGTGCTCCACCTGGATATACAAGCCAATCCGGAGGATTCCAGTCTAAACTCTCTAGGATCCTATATACTATCGTCTTTTGGCCTTCCAGCCTAAACGGATTCACAGAATTTACCGTATATCCATTCTTGAGATTTACTTTTGCCAACGATTGATTGAGAGCATCATCAAAATTTCCATTTACCTGAATCACTTGTGCACCAAATTGGAATGCCTGCCCTAGTTTTCCAGCAGCAATTTCTCCTTTTGGGATATAGACTTCGCATCTCATATTTTCGTTGGCCGCGTACATTGCGGCTGAGGCAGAAGTATTTCCGGTTGACGCACAGATAATTTTGCTCACACCGATAGCCTTCGCATGCGTTATTGCAGTTGACATACCATTGTCCTTAAAAGATCCGCTTGGGTTGTAGCCTTCTGGTTGTAATAGAAGGCAATTCTGATCCAAACCAACGTATCCCGCTACTTTGCTCATCCTGTAAGGTTTCGAAAGTCTCCCTTCTGCTCCATCGAGCGATACAAGTATTTTTGAGCACTCATCCAAGTCTTCTATATCAATTCCAAGAAAGTTAACAAGATCGCGAAAACGCCATACCCCGCTTTCATTGTAAATGTTTCCACCGTGATTTCTCCGTGAATAAAATTTTTCTATTAATTCCTTTTTCGGTATGTCAAGGTAAGTAACATCTAACAAAGAATTGCATGAACAGGAATAGGCTTCGCTCATGATATCGAATGATTTTCCACACTTTGGATTAATGCACCTCTTTATCGCCTTCTCTTTCATGAACTTGAAACAGTCTTCAGTTCATATAAATTGTCTTTTTCCTGATAATTCATTAGGAATGTCAGACCATGTAAGCTGGAAATCTGTTACAATATCTGGTATTCGTAATGCTGAAGCAAAATCGAGTCACTGAGGCATGGGGTGGAGGAGGATGAAGTTTAAAAATGTAAGAAATATCCGAACGTATTGTCGTGATAATTTGTCTAAGCATTTTTTATTCTCCTACGTCAACTCAGGAATCGGATACCGATGAAGAACCGCTCAGACATTGAAGTTATGGCATCAATTCTCCGATCTGCGACTAACGGCTGGGAGTATAAGACGAGCATGATGAATACAGCAGCCATTTCACACTCACAACTAATTCGGTATCTGGCCGTTGGGATAGAAAAGGGACTGATTGAATATTCTGATACAACTGGGTTATATAGGACGACTGAATCAGGAGTATTCTATCTTAGAAAATATGAACAAATGGTATCTATGCTTCCTTCCGTTCCCGAAATTTTGGATCTTGAGAAAGAGCATGATTCTCCGAATTCTCGAGACCATGTATACAGCAGTGTGAGCTAGTTAAATGACTAGCGTCCTTTCATCTATAGGGTGAGTTTTCACTGGCAAATTCGAATAAGTGATATAGAGATATCTAACCTATTCCTTTACAATTGAAGAATGAGCTTTGCAAGAGATTAAAGGACTGCGTTCGCTCTGCAGTTTGGGATGAAGTTTGCGATACTGTCCTGCTTTCAGGTGGACTTGATAGCACTATTATAGCGGCCATTCGTAAGCCGGAGTATTCCATCACTATAGGTTTTGGCTCTGAAGCAACTGACTTGAAATATGCAGATGTTGCCGCTCTCAAATTCGTCAGAAAGAAGATCACAAGAATTCTCTCAACCCAAGAAGTGTTAAGATTAATCGATAGAGTCATTGTCGCATTAAGAACCTTTGATCCAATAACAATTAGGAACTCTGTTGTTCCCTATGCTGCATTGGAAGTAGCTAACTCCAATGGATTTGAATGTGTATACACTGGTGACGGCGGGGATGAAATATTTGCAGGCTACAATTTTCTCAAAAGATATTTAGACAACTCGTCACGTTTAGAGAGCGAAATATCCCGTCTAAGAACAATAATGACCTTCCCATCATTTAGCATAGGGGATAGTTTGAAGGTGAAGATCATTGCTCCATTTCTTAATGAAAAAGTAATTCGTATCGCCGAACTGATTCCAATTTCAGACCTGGTTTCGTTTTACAGAAATAGGATTTGGGGCAAAATAGTACTACGACGCTGTTATAGAAATGAGCTAGGAGAGGATTTATGTTGGAGAGCGAAACAGGCACAAGAAGAAGGGGCGGGTATATCAAGAATTAGAGAAGTCCTTGAGAATACCTACACCGATTTTTCGTTCGTCGAAGAGGCGCGTATTGCAAAGGGCAAAGGTGTAGTCGTAAGAGACAAGGAGCATCTACATTATTTCAGGAGCTTCATTCGTAATTTTTCTCTCCAAGAGAAGTGTGATTGTCCCCAATTGACGTGTTCTGGTTGTGGTAATTGCGTGTCCTTCCTTTCAAACTACTGCCAGCTATGTGGACAATATCCTGTAGCATCGTGAAAGATCATGCTCGGAATACATTGTCGAATGATAATACTGTAATCGTATCTAAAAATCGAGACGAAGCCATGACTTTAGCTCTCTGCATTGATCTTGGTTAGCCGCTTTTTTATCCTAGAGATTGTCGGATAGCTATAGCCTTTCTCTCGATATATTCGTATCATTGATTTCCAATTTTTGAGGCGACGCTTAGCCTGAGGCTTGGTTAGCAAGTGCGTTTCTCTTTTGACGATACTCTTCCTCCCAGGGAATAAGTAGCCTCCAGAAATAGCCAAGTATCTTTTGTACGCAAACCTCAGCCCGAACAATAACATGGCGGCCGGCAGCGATCTGATGTATGTAGATATCTCAGTGTATTCGTTTTCCGAAAGATCGAGACTCAAAGTAATTTTCTTCATCGCATTTTTTTAGCATAGAAACTTATTAAAATCTTTCAAATTTCGTATTCTGAAAGATTTTGTAACGCTACAAATGAATCCGAAAGTTAATTATATCATCCCGTATTCTCCCATAGATCAATGAAGGACGATGTTGAGTTCATAGATGAAATGGAGAATAAGGTCGATTCGGGTGCTGAGATACGACTTATAGAAGCTGAGCGACTCCTCAATACTTCTAACGTCCAAATCTTAGCAGAAACAGCCAACCGAATAGCCCGAAAATTTAGTGAGGATTCGATAGACGTGGAAATGCTGCTCAATGCAAAATCTGGCAGTTGTCCTGAGGACTGTTCTTTCTGTGCTCAATCCTCTTTTTATGAAAGCAAGATAACCAAATATCATTTACTTTCTAAGGAGATAATAGTTCAAAAGGCTCAAAAGGCCAAGAATTCGGGTGCAAATAGCTTTTGTTTGGTATGTGCATACAGATCGCCGCCTGAAAGCGATTTTAATTATATATGTGATATAATAGAATATATAAAGAAGTATTTAGAGATTGATGTAAATGTTTCTTTAGGCTTCATGACGAAGGAGCGGGCGAGACGTTTAAAGATGGTTGGAGTAAAGAGATACAATCACAACCTAGAAACATCTGAAAGCTATTTTTCACAAATTTGTAGAACTCACGATTTTTCAGATAGAGTGAATACTGCCCGCATAGTTAAAGAAGCCGGTCTTCAACTATGTTGTGGCGGGATTATTGGGATGGGCGAAACTACGAGACAGAGATTAGAACTTGCATATTCTATCAAGGATTTATCACCAAACGAGGTTCCAATAAATATTCTTATACCTAAGTCAGGTACTCCTTTCGAAAACCTCCATGGAGTTAACCCGATCGATGCAATCAAAACAATCGCCGTATGGAGGTTCTTAATGCCTACTCCAATTATCAAAATTGCTGCTGGGCGGGAAGTATACTTTAAAGACGATGACAATTTGGCATTAAAGGCAGGGGCGAATGGTATAATCACGGGTGGTTATTTGACCACAAATGGTAACGATCCAAGTAGGGATATACAAATGATTGGGGATATTGGTATCAACTCGGTCTAACCATTACAGTTTCGCCAAAAGAGAACTTGATTATCTAAGATCTTGTGATCTTTATCGAACCTTAAATATAGACAATATTCTGAAGGGATCAGTTAGAATTAGACATAACAATCAGGGTAACATTTTGAATTTTTGTTCCAATGATTACATGGGTATCTCAACCAGGAAAGAAGTAATAAAATCCACCAAGAAATCTCTGAGGCAGATTTCTCCATGCAGTTCGAGGCTTATCACAGGAAATACACCTGAATTGGAGCGTCTTGAGGATATGCTAGCTATTCACCGAAATACACAGACAGCATTGGTTTTTCCTACAGGTTACATGGCAAATATTGGTACCATTACTGTTTTAGGTGGTAAAAATTGTGTCATTTTTAGTGATGAGCTTAACCACGCAAGCATTATAGACGGATGTCGATTGAGTGACGCCGAAATCAGGATATTTAGACACAATGACGTTCACGATCTAGAACAGAAAATTGAACAGGCCGGCGACTTCCCAAGAAAGATAGTGGTTACCGAAGGCGTGTTCAGTATGGATGGAGATTTTGCAAATTTAAAGGAAATATGCGATATCTGTCATTCACATGATGCACTATTAGTAGTGGATGACGCGCATGGAGATTTCATATTCGGAAACCTGAGAGATCGTCCCTTTTCCGGGGTTCCCTCCTATTTTGGTGTCAACTCGAAGGTTGACTTTCACATTAGTAGTTTGAGTAAAGCGTTAGGATGCTTTGGGGGCTACGTTGCCACTTCCAGACAAATGCGAGAACTACTGATAAACAGATCTAAACAATTTATTTATACA
Organism: Nitrososphaerales archaeon TH5895; assembly: GCA_014523695.1. Lineage (GTDB taxonomy): Archaea > Thermoproteota > Nitrososphaeria > Nitrososphaerales > Nitrososphaeraceae > TH5896. The sequence continues at coordinate 5,846 of JAATVS010000090.1, read as the reverse complement.
TCTTCCATTCCTAGCCACCTCTGTATTTCAGCAACAACTGCTATGGAGATTGCGGAGAGCGGTCACCTACAGTACAAGTTGTTCCGCAATATCGATTTTTTTGGAAGAGAGCTTTGCAAGATGGGACTCGTCGCTGGCCAGCCTCGTACTCAGATCATTCCAATCTTAATAGGATCTGAAAAAAATGCCGTCAGGTTCTCCAAACTAGTCTTGAAAAAAGGTATCCTAACCCAACCCATCAGATTTCCTACAGTTAAGAAGGGTTGTGCGAGAATTAGAATTAGTATTTCGGCTCTACATACGCGCGTAAACATATTGAATGCCGTGGATGCGATAAGGTATGCTGCTGCCAAATTGAAATTGATATAGATAACCCATTCATATTTCAGAATTCGAAATTAGAAACATTACTCAGTTAGGGACAATCAAGTATAGACAATTACAGCGGGTATATTCTTGGGCATTTTGGCTCACTATAGATTTTTGGTTTTTGAAAAATGGACACTCTTGTATGTAACCCCCTACGTAGTATTATCGCTGACCAATTCTAAATTATTAAAACTGATCATATTGGCAATGTTTCATATCTCGAGTTATGAAAAATTGATTATGGCCTAGAATATTGTTTACTGCTCCCAAGGTCGAAAAGTTCTCGGGCTAGTAAATCTTCCACACTTTTTAGATTCTGACCGTTTCGAATTCTTGGGATTTCAATTATTCTCTTTACTCCCGTAAGTGTAGAGAGTAAGGATCCGAGGCGATCTTGAACCTTGGAAGTTGTCTCTGGCTTCTTATTGATGATTATCGCATATACCTTAATTTTCCTGCTGAGGCAAGCATGGAAAGTAAGCAGTGTATGGTTTATAGTCCCTAGTTTTGGCGAGGTCACGATGATGGCAGGAAATCCAACCATCTTGATAAAATCTAAAAGGGTCTCCCTCCTAGAGATGGGAACCATAATCCCCCCAATACCTTCCACCACAAGAAACTCATGTTGCTTTGACAGTCTTCGTAATATTTTGACTGCAAAACTCATGTTGGGGGTAGGCCTTCCGCTCATGGTTGCGGCAAGAAAAGGAGCTGTCCCAATTTGATAGAAAAAAGGGTTCATCAAATCATCGGGATCAGCTACTTTGGCAGCACGGGCAAGCCTCCATACATCCTCAGAACTGAACATAGAAGAGTAGCGCCTATGCGATGCAGCAAAAGGCTTCATTACTCCTACGTCGATACCGTATCCCTTTAAAACTCTCGTTATCATGCATGATACGAATGTCTTTCCAATGTTAGTATCGGTTCCAGTGACAAATATTCCTTTCACAGAAATTTAATAGTGATCGAGTTCGCTTTATATCAATATGGCTCTAACCAATAACCGTCACATTTGGTATCCATATACGGATATGACCGTATGGGATAGCTCATCGTACAAGGTAATAACTAGAGGAAAAGGGTTCCATCTTATAGATTCTACTGGTCGTCAATACCTTGACGGTGTTGCAAGTATGTGGTGCAATGTTTGGGGCCACGGAGAGAAGGAGATTATCAGAGAAATGGAAAATCAAATTAATACGCTTCAACATTCAAGTCTCTTTGGTTTAGCAAATAAACCATCCATAGAACTTTCTTTAGAGCTATTAAAGTTATCAAAAGGAATGGAACACGTTTTCTATTCCGATAACGGTTCTACAGCAATAGAGGTTGCGATGAAAATGGCTATCCAATACTACAAGAATCGAGGTAAGCCTGAAAAGAAACATTTTGTCTCCCTTCAACATGGTTATCACGGTGACACAATCGGAGCAATGTCAGTGGGGTATGTCCCTCGATACTTTTCAGTCTACAGACCACTGCTGAGAAGGGTAACTCGACTTCCTAGTCCTGCTCAAAATTTAAGCGGGCGTGTGGTTAAATTAGATGAGATCCTTGAGGAGACCGAATCTTATCTGAAGAGAATTTCCACTACGACCTGCGCATTAGTAATGGAGAGCGGTGCTCAGATTGCAGGTGGGGTAAGGATTTTTCCACAAGGATATCAAAAGAAGATAGCTGAGCTATCCAATACGTACGGGATTCTTCTAATTTTGGATGAGATTGCCACTGGGTTCGGTAGGCTCGGAAGTATGATAGAATACTTGAAACAAGATTCAATTCCGGATATCGTTTGTTTCGGTAAATCCCTAACTGCCGGATACACACCATTAGCGGTTACATTAACAAGCTCCGAAATATTTCAATCGTTCCTAGATAGGAGATCTAAATTCTATCACGGTCACACATTTTGCGGACATCCTATCGGGTGTGCAACTGCCATTGCCAATTTGAAACTGTATAGAAACAGAGGTTTAATAAAAGATATTTCTCTGAATTCAAGATACATAAGAAACAGGTTGTATGATTTTCAGAAATCTCCAGCTGTCAGCAATTTGCGCCATAAAGGAATGCTTGCAGGTTTAGACATTTCGAGACGAGGGATAAACGCGATAAGAAAGAAAACTGGCGAACCTGTTGATTCTTTTATTTTTAAGAATGCCTTGAACTCCGGGGTTTACTTGAGGCCGTTGGGAAAGACAATAGTATTGATTCCTCCACTTGCCATTGACAGGAAAAATCTTGAATACCTACTAAGCATAGTCGGCCTCATTATTGACAAAATTGAGCGGTTACTCTAAAAAAATGAGTCAAAATGATGGTCAATCTTAGAGGCTATTACTACATTTGTCTTAATTCCTTGTAAAGCGTTGCTTTTGAAATCCCGAGGTCTTTTGCAATTCGAGAACGGGGAGTATTATCTGCTAGAAGCTTGACTAGTATGTTCTTATCTATCATCGCCTGGGGCCTTCCAATGTTTTTGCCGGATTCTTTAGCCCTCCGCATCCCGTCCTTGGTGCGTTGGACTAGCATCTCTCGCTCTCTTTCAGCTACCCATGTGAGTATGCCGATCATCAACTTCCTGACACTGGGTTCTGTACTCTGTAGAAAAGTTTCCCGCGGTGAACAAGAAATCAACGGAGCGTACTCTTCAATGGCTTTTATCGCATCAAGGGTGTCCCAGAATGTTCTGCCGACCCTTGACAGCTCGTAAACTAGTATGGCATCTACGGAATCTGATTTGATGATCTCGAGCATATCCTTGAAACCACGCCTCCGAATAGCTGGAATTCTTCCGCTTACTGACGAGTCTTCGAAGTAGGAGAGTATATCAAAATCATGGCCCAAAGCCCATCTGTCTAGAACAAGTTTCTGATTCATAACAGTCTGTTCTTCTGTACTAACCCTTAGGTAGGCAAATGCATACATGATTTAATTGAAGAAAACCTAACTAAGAAGTTAATTAAACAAATTGTCAACCTTACGAGACAAAAAGTACAAAAAGGGTGTTCGTGCCTTTTCAAACGGGGAAGCCCAATTTCAGCGTAAATGCGAGTAAAAAAAACGTTGTCTTTGTTGAACGATACAGAAATGGGTCCTTTTCTGAACAATCAGTGTTGATCAAAGTAAAGCCGAAATTCGTCAAATTAATTAGCAGCATATTTTTTTCTTCAGAAGCTCTTCTTAATCAAGCATGGTAGGTAGATACAGAATGGAGTGACTATCCTACTACTGACAATTCCAACTTTTGAAGCTCATAACCCCTACCCAAAACCGATAGATTGTAATGTTTGTGTTAATTAATTACTACTGCGGCGATTAAATCTCATTTTCAACATGATGGAATATCTTCTAGGTGGAGATTGTCTTCATTAAACCATATCCAAAAAAAGTCAACCGTTGGCATACCCAATGAATCATATCAGTACGTCTAACACAACATTTAATTTGTCCAATAATCTGCTACAATATTGCGCCGCTGTAGCTCAGCATGGTAGAGCAATTCTAGCGTGGTTTGGAAAAAACTCCTCTGGAGCTTAGCTGGCTGTTAACCAGTGGGTCATCAGTTCGAGTCTGATCAGCGGCGCTTCAATTATTGCTTCACTCTACATCCATTAAAGTCAAAAGGATATAATGTCCAATGCAATGGCATCGGCAAGTAAATCAAGATGCCGATTTGCGATTATGTATCCGTTCTTTATTTCATTCGGTGATACCCATCTGTTTGAGGAAGAGAATAATCGTTCCTTTCTCAACTTGTTCTCAAGTAGTTCGAGATCCAGTTCAACCTCTTCTACCTCCTCTGTTTTCGAATACTTCATCGTGAGAAGAACTTTTGTAACTAGAACCCTACTCCCAAACCTTTGGGAGAAATCTCTGGCTCCTTCATCAATTTCGACTAGTTTGAGTTTCATTTGAGTAGTGTTAAGAGCATCCCTACTGGTAAGGAGTCGATCGTCGACAAATCTATCGTAACTCATAACTCGTTTTAAATACCTTACTTATTAATTGTATATGAATCAAACCAATCCAAGTATTCTGAAATGGAAATAAATCTTTCCATCAGTAGATGTTCCGGTAGATAGCAGTTCTACTTCTGCACCGATAGTAATGCCTTGTCCTTCTGAAATGGAACCCAACAATAAGATCCCATCCATATCTATTAGCGCTACGATTACCTGTTGCTCTTCTAACCAGGATCTGCTAAATTCCACGATCTTGCCGATTTTGCCAGCCGTTACTATCGATGTTCTCCGATAACAGGCAGGACAATACTCGTACGGTGGCCAAATCTTCTTTCTACAACCAGTACAATAAGGAATTACAAATTTTCCATTTTTTAGCTGTTTCATGAAGCGTCGCATTAGGTTACCCCTAAACCTCTGATCGGAGTATCATGACTGTAGCTGACGTTCCTGCTGCCGCAAGGTTATGAACTAATCCAACGTTACAACTTCCTGCCTGGCGTTCTCCTGACTCATGCCTCAATTGACATACTATTTCGCATACCTGAGCTATCCCTGTTGCACCAATTGGATGGCCGGATCCGATAATTCCTCCCCTGGGGTTGACCGCAATATCTCCGTCCAAGGCATACGCAGCTCCATTCCCTCTCTTCGCAAATCCTAAATCCTCACATGCCATAATTTCCATTATTGTAAATGCATCATGAATTTCTGCCACTTGTATGTCTGAGGGTTTCATTTTTGCCATTTCATAAGCATGTGATGCGGCTAACTTGCAAGATCCTACCTTAAATATTTCTGGAATAGCATGTGCCATGCTTGCACAATTTGTTTGGTGTCCTATCCCTTCTATCCAGACTGGCTGAGAACCAAGTTTTCTGGCAAGATCCTCTGAGACTAGTAACACGCTTGAAGAGCCTGAACATAATGCGCCGCAGTCTAGCAGTTTAATTGGATCAACTAGTTTCCTAGAACCTAATACATCTTCAAGTGTAATTGGCTTGTTGAACATGGCGTTAGGATTGTTAACAGAGGATGATCTATTCTTAACTGCTATGTTTGCCAGATCCTCTTCAGTGGTACCGTATTCTCGCATATGCATCCTTGCAAACACCGACGCCCAGTAGATAGGAGAAGTAAAATGGCCTCTTGATACATCCCAAATGAGCTTTGAACCAGGGCTGTTATATAACTCTGCGCCAACTACCAGAACTGAATCACACAGTCCTGAAGAAATATAGGAATAGGCAGTTGATATCGCGATGGTTCCAGAATTGCAGAGATTATCAATCCTGCAGGTTAGCTTAGGACTTACGCCTAACATCTCAGACAATATTGCTCCGCCATAAAGATCATGGGAACAGCTGGAAAACAATAAGCCTTCGATCCTATTTGCTGCTAAATTTGAAGACCTCAAAATATCCATCGAAGGTTCACATGCTAATTCGTACACTGACTTGTCAGTTGATCTTCGAAATTTGGCAGTGGAGTATCCTACAATGGCTACTT
>JAATVS010000089.1 GCA_014523695.1 Nitrososphaerales archaeon TH5895 | reverse complement strand
TATTCATTCGAAAAAGTCTCCAAGAATTTGATGAACGATTCTTGATTATCCTCTCCTTCTACAGGATTAATTTGTAAAATAGGAAGGGTTATGCCAGCGGAGACAAACCTTTCCATCGAGCGTCTACCATGTTCAGAACCGCCGCAAATGGTAATATCATCCAATAGGCTGTCAGAAACAACTTTGGTGGCTGCGTCTAGCCCTCTCTCATTGTACTCTGCAACAATAGCTTCTGTCTCATTAGCGAAACCAGAGCTTGATATCAACTTCCTGTAATAGGCTCCAACTGAAATATAAAATGCAAGCGTCTTCGCTGCGCGCTTTCTGGCCCTATCAGGATACTTATCAGAAATTGAGCATATAAAGACCGAGGCCAATTCAAATGGCCTTGTTATTCCATTTCGTATCTTTTGAATGGTGGACCTTAATTCATTGAAGGGTCGCAGATAGAGCAAAAGGCCATCCGCAACTGATAAGGAGAGTGCTATCATTAGCGGATTTACCGCGGCTAAAAATATAGGAATAGAAGCCCTAGGAGGAGAGTGCAAGAGTTTGAAGTTCGAAAGGTTAAAAAAATTGCCCTTGAAGGATACGGGATTTCCCCTCCAAATGACTTGAAGGAGAGCGACAATCTCCTTCATTCTGGCAAGGGGTTTATCAAAATCCATTCCATGCCAGTCCTCAATGATTGGTCTGGTACTTACTCCTAATCCCAAAAGTGTTCGGTTACCTGATAGAATATCAAGGGTAATCCCTCCCATTGCAATGGTAGAAGGTGTTCGTGAATAAATATTGAGTATTGCCGTTCCTAATTTCGGATAGCGAGCAACTTGAGAAATTGCACCCAATGTACTGAAAGCTTCCCGTCCCCAGGTTTCTGGTATCCACAAAGAATGAACATTTTTATATTTATTTGTGAGATGAGAAAATCTCAAAATATCGTCCATGGAAAGCAGAGTCCCCAGACCATATCCTATCTTGGCCTCTCCAAAAGTATTCAATTAGTTCCCCCGCGACACTAATTGAGAGCTCTGAATTTCCTTAGTAGCCTCGTCCATATCCTTATGGGAATCAATTGATCTCCAAAAAGATGTTGAAAATGTAATACCCATTAAATTCTGGTCCTTAGCCATGATGGGTAAAGCTGTTGTTTCTATATTTCCATGTTCGGGTAAAAAATCAAAGACATGGTTTGTGAAAAAATAGACTCCCGCATTAATCCATTTGTCATTGATCTGCGGCTTCTCCACAAAGCCAGTAACAAGGCCATCCTCGTCCAGCTCAACGACACCGTATGGACTTTTCAAGGGCACTAGCGCTAGTGCTGAGTTTTTGGTGTGTTTCAGGACATTTGGATCTAGGTCGGTCAAAATATCGCCGTTTACCATAAAGAATCCTTCATCCGTGGAACTGTTGATCAAGCTTCTGGCATTCTTTAGCGCTCCGCCTGTACCGAGCGGTTCTTCTTCCACAGCATAACCAACCCTCACTCCAAACCTAGTTCCACTTCCAATGTAATCTATAATGCGTTCCTTCAGATGACCTACACAAATAACAATTTCATTGACCTCATGATTTTTGAACCATCTTATTTGCCATTCGATAATTGGTTTATCGCAAACTTCTATCATCGGTTTTGGCCTCTCATCGGTGATTGGCCTGAGTCTTTTTCCTAAACCGCCAGCAAGTATTACGCCTTTCACGTTAGAATATTCTCCTATTAATCAATTAAAAGGTATGCTTGAGCCCTTTTTACATCTCCGGAATGAAATATTAACCCAAGAACTCGAACCGTGACGGCAAAGAACAGCCTTTCTAAACTCGAGATTTGAAATATATCATGTATCTCTACTGGTTAAACATCCTCTCCATCAGTAGATGAATCCTATAGGAAACACGAGCTTTTATGTTATTCCGGTTTCTCTTGAATAGATGTATATACCATCGAGAAATACCCGTTGGTCCTTACCCTTTATTTTTGTCGATGACTCAATATTGGCGGCAGTCTGGGACACATCTTCAATGCTAGGTCCAGTTACCAGCACGTCATCGCCGCTTGTCTTCACCTTTGTACCACTACCGACAATCATGGCAATTCTCGGGGCTCTCTCACCAAAAATATTCTCCACATGAACTTCAGATCCCTTAACCTTCACAGAAATGGGAAAATGAGCAAAAACAACCTTTAATCGATAAGTGTATCCTCGTTCTACGCCACTGATCATATTATTCAAAATGCTTTTCGCAGTATTAATGATCGCAAAGTCCCGCTTCCTCTTTCCGTACGAAGAAATTTTAATGCTATCCTGAACGATATCAACTTTTATTGGAATTTTCGACAAATCTCTCATTAAGGTCCCTAGCTTCCCACTAACTTGAATCCGGTTTTCTTCCTTCGATACAGTTACTTCTGAGGGTATCATTAAATCAATACTTAACTTCTCAACTGGTATCTTTTCAGTACACATATCCCACCAGGACTCCACCTAAGCCAAGTTGTTGGGCTTCGTGGTGCGACATTACACCCTTACTTGTTGATACTATCAATACTCCCATACTATATGCCGGTAAATATCGTCTTTCCCAATCAAGGTATCCATTTTTTCTAACGCTATATTTTGGAGTAACTATCCCACATTTGTTTATTGTGGCCAGAAGTTGAATACGAAATTTCCCCGATCTTCCGTCGTCAATTTGTTCGAACTCACCTACGTAATGATGCTTCTGCATTACACGCAAAACTTCACTAGTGAATCTAGATGCAGGCAACACAACACATTCCTTCTTTCTTCGCGATTCGTTATTGTATAGTGTATTCAACAAATTTGCTAATACATTTAATGCTGGCATTTAACTATTATCATCCTCCTAATCATTCGTACTTGTAAAAGCCCAAGTGCTTGGCAACCTCTCTAAAACATTGTCTACATAGAAATAATTTGTATTGTTGTATCAATCCGTTATATGCACCACATCTCTTACACCATCTTGAACCCTTCCCATGGGAAATTTTTTTTCTTTTAGTAATCTCATAATCTCTCGGTTTTGGCATTATGATATTTCAACTCCAAATCCGTTTGTAAAAAATTCCATTGCCCCATCTTTTCTAATTCTATGCCCTTTACCGATCCTACTTTTACCTCTTTTCTTGGAAATACTATAACCTGGTCGCACCAAACTAACGCAGACGTTCATCCCAAAGATACCAATGTCGGGATTATATTTCGTACCAGGGATATCGATATGTTCACGTATACCCATAGAGATGTTGCCATAATCGTCGAAGGAATTGATATTCATCTTATTACCCTTTGCTTCTAGACACCTTTTCAAGAAATCTGTTGCATCTTTTCTTCTCAATGTCACCATCGCTCCAATGGGTTCTCCTTGATGAATTCCAAAGTCTCGAAAGTTTTTCTTGGCCGTTGTCACAGTTGGAATTTTTCCAGTCAAATCCTCTAACCCGTGTTTGGCCCTTTCTACAGGCTCTCCGGATTTACCAACACCAATGTTGATAACAACCTTTCCCACCGAAATCCTTCTCATAATATTTTCTGAATTCAAATTATCCACATCCATTAACTCACCTGTATTATCGGCTCTTCAACACCGACCAACATGACCATTTGTACCGGCAACTCAACTGACCTATCACCAAATGAGATCACCGTACGTTTAGGCAATGAAAAAAGACCGTCCCGAATTTCTTCTATTTTTCCAATAGAGCCTGCATTCTCGCCTTTCGTAACAAGAACAATAGATCCTTTCTCTAATTTCATGTGCGACTTGACTTCCTTATTGGACAGGTCGAACAAGCAAGAATCTCCCACAGAATACTGCTCATTTGCAATCAAAGTCTTGCCATCGTGGAAGCCGTATTGTGTTTTCTCTCCTTTAATTTTTTTTCTAAGTGTTACCCTTAACAGCTTTTGGTTTTTTTCAGTTTGCTTTGAGAGAGGAACGGGCACCAAGATATTCCTGTCTTTTGGTACCAAACGGAACGCTTGTGACAAAGGAATCAGTTCTACTATATCCATTAGTCCTACCGGCCAGCCAATGCTTCTCCGCACTACTCCATCTACAGACACCTTGCCGTCATTAAGCATTCTTTTTACTTCCTCCATGCTCTGACCGACTTTTAGAACATCTCTGAGTAAAATTCCAAGCGGATAACATATAACCTTTGGGTGAGGTCCTGGTCTTGCACGTACCACAAATTGGCCTTGCTTTCGTCTAACCTTCCAAAATGATGGAGCAAGCTGCCTTTTTACAGTAGTATCTCCTCCCTTCTTCGCCAAATCTATGTCTCTCCTCCTTTGACCTTGCTCTTACTCCTGATCTGTGAACGACGCCTATTCTCTTTCCCAGTTCCAGATTTCTTTGTTTTCAGATTTCTTTTCTCTGATTCATGAATTCTCTGAATTAGCGCTTGTCTTAGTTTATCATCCAAATCTAAATCGGTAACTACAACATTAGTAGAGTTGATTTCCACCTTTACATTGCCTCCACGCACCTTTTCTCTTTGAATGCCTTCAATCGCGAGACTTCCCCTCTTCATGTTAACCTTTTCAACCTTACCTTCAATCCCACTATATTCACCACGCATCACTTTGATGGTGTCTCCCGCAATCACTCTTACATTGCGTCTTCCATACTTTTCCCGCAGCGCACGAGACAGAGGAGACCTGAGCATGCGTTCAGTCATATGCTTTGGGACAATGCCTATCATTCTATTTGTCAATAATATTCTTTACTCCATTCATCACTCAAACGATTAGTGCAGCCAAATTTGCAATCCTCGGCCATTTCTCAGCTGCCTCTGCAGCTACTGGCCCTTTTATGTCTGTTCCCTTGATCTCACCTTCCGGAGTGACCAATACTGCAGCGTTATCTTCAAAGACTAGTCTATTTCCATTCAATCGTCTAACTGGGTATTTTTGTCTTATTATCACCGCGCCAAAAATCTGTTTTCTTAACTCAGCTGGCCCTTTCTTGACGGTTACGGTCACAAAGTCACCCACAGCAGCTGACGGTAAACGAGAATGTCGTCCCTTGAATCTTTTTACCTGAGCAATACGAAGTATCTTAGCACCGGTATTATCTGCACAAGTCAAGGTTGCACTCATAGGGAGTGCTCTGGTCACATAGGGTCTGAATTCTTCTACACCTTTTGCTGAAACTGCTCTTGATTTAGTGGACATCTATTGTTCCACCTCTATCACCACAAACGCAACAGTCTTTGTCAATGGCCGACACTCTGCAATCCGTACTCGTTTGCCCTCAATCACATCCATACATTCGGGAGCATATGCATGCATTTTTGATTTGCTTCTTTCAAATCTTTTGTATTTCGTTACCCGTCTAGAGTATTGATGTTCGACCACAACCATCTTTCGAGCTTTTGCACTAACCAAGGTGCCCGTAAAAATTCGACCTCGAACCGAGAGTTTACCGTGAAAAGGACAATTTATATCTTCACAAGATCTCCTGGGCGGAGAAACAGAAATGCCAATATTTCTAACCATAATTCATCACAAACTCTTCCTTACAATTCGGTCCTCTGGTCTCCCTATCAGACTGTTGCCACTTATAAAGCAACCGCAAGAAGGAAGAGTTAACTTAAGGTTAATGGAATTCTTCGGTAAATTCTTCAGTGCCTCACCAGATCTGATGGCGATCATGTTTCTTGTTTCCCTTACAATTTGTCCAGATAATCCAGTATAAGGACCAGAATCAAATGTGCGGGCGAATAGTCCAACGATTTCATGGGAGATCAAATTGTCACAGGTTATCAATTATTTTCAACCCTCTCTGTGAGTATAGTTTTTATTCTGGCAATATCCCTTCGGGTCCAGCGAATACTTGCAGTTTCCTTCTTTAGTGTACCTTTTGCACCTTCAGATCTTAGCTTTGTTAGTTCGGAAGCTAATTCATCCAGTTTTTCTGTAAGATCTCTATCATTCATTTCGCGCAACACCTTCAGCTTAATTCTTGCCATCGTTCTTTCCTTCCACCTGTGCCGATTCGATTCCTTCAGTAGTCTTATTTTCTTCTGCTCCCACTTGGACGCCGGTTTCCATCTTCTGGTTCTCTATGGTTTTCTCACTTGTTTCGGAATCAATCATCTCGAACTCCCTTGGCATCTCGTTCTTGAGCGCTATTTTTAGTTGTATACCCATCAATCCCATCTTCGTAAGCACATGGGTAACGCCATATCTCACCACTTTGTTCGCTACATCTCCACTTTTTGGGACAAGACCGGCAGCGTGCTTTTCGAAATGGGCTCTTTCACTTCTCAGTTTACCTGCTACTGTAATCTCCACACCTAATGCACCTGCGTTCATTATCGTGTTGTTGGTCCATATCGCAGCTCTTCTAAATGCGGTGCCCCTTTCAATCAACTGAGCAATTCGATTACACATAATCTTCGGGTTGAGCTCTGGGGCCTCTAGTTCTACAACAGAGATCTGTGGATTAGACAAACCGAATTTTTGTTCCAACTTTGACGTTAAATCCTTTATACCCGTTCCCTTCCTTCCAATTACCAAACCTGGACGAGTAACACTTAGGGTAATTCTAGTTCCAATAGGGGTTTTTTGTACATCTACGCGGCCGTATCCTGCATCTCTCAGTGTTTCAGAAAGAAACTCATCTAACTCGAGATTTCTAAAATTGTTTTTCATAACATTATTGATAGCACTCATTCGTGAACCCTCTTTTCCTGAGCAACTAACTCAAAATGTATTAAAGTATTGTACTTGGGACTAGATCTCCCCATAGCTCTAGGGGTAAATCTCTTAATCTTTGTACCTTTGTGTACTACAGCACTCGTGATCTTCAAGGCGTCCAAATCCATTCCCTTATATTCAGCGTTTGCCTCTAGGTTGTCCAATAATTTCAACACTTCCTTGGCCGCTTTCTGAGGATAACGACCAGAACAAAATCCATCACGTATGTTAGATCTATGAGCAACCTCATTATTGTATCTTCTATATGGTACAGCTATTTTCCGGGCAATTACATCTTCAAGAAATAAACGCGCTTTTTCGATGGACATTCCTTTAATGGCTACTGCTACCTCTCTGGCATGCTTATGTGAGGTTGACTTGTCCCGTATGGATGCTCTCACATGTCTTGATTTGTCGAAATTCTCCAGTGCATATCCATATTCTGGCATAATACAATCACTTTAAGGGGACGTATAGACTGGATCTCGATGAACCTACTCCGGGTGCGCCGTGCTGAACGCGTTTGTTGGTGATTGAGTACTCACCTACGTAATGCCCAACCATTTCCGGTCTAATACTCACTGGAACAAATTCCTTTCCGTTGTGCACTTTAACAGTGACACCAATCATATCCGGGAGAATTATCATATCTCTAAGATGTGTTTTTATCTCGTTTGTCGACTTACCTTCCCTACTTCGCTTAATCTCTTCGCGAAGTTTTCTCTTTTCATCGGTCATAAATTTGCCAACCCGTTTATCCAACGATCGCCTCTGTCTCGAGTTCAATAGTGGCAGAAGTGATTCTATGGGTAATGCTTGGAGCTGTTCGGGGGAATAACCTTTAAACTTAAACTCTCTAACCACGTATATCACCGTCTGCATGCGCTAATCCACTTTTAAACGTACTGGGAAATGAAGGAAATACTACAGACACAGAATTTACACCAGGCCCAACGTTGTCGCTAAATCCCTTGCTCCATTTGGGTCACGAAACCTTACAGCAGCCTTCTTCCCTCGGATCGTTCTTGCTGTGTTGATATCAATCACTTCGACATCATAGAGAACACTCATAGCTTCTCTTATTAGTTGCTTTGTGCTCTTTTCCCTAACGATGAAAATCAACTTGTTCTCCTTTTCGATCATATTGAATGTTTTTTCAGTGATGTATGGTTGAATGAGAACCGACCTAGCATCTTCTATAGAGAGCTGATTCTTCGCAGGTGTTTCTTTACTCATTCAGCTTTCTTCTCCAATTCTGGACGGGATTCATTGAACTTACCTAGTGCATCAACTGCATTTTGCGAATACATCGTTAGTCTAATCGGCTTAGATCCGGGCAATAAATCCATTATATTTAAACTGTCCACAGCTTTCACATCAACTCCAGCCAAAGATCTCGAGAGTTTCATTATGTTGCTGTTTCTTGATACTACTAAAAGGACACTTACACCAGAAGATCTACCATGCCTCCTGGAGGTTCCCCGTACAGTTCGGCTCTTTGAACGAGCACGTTCCAGGTCCGATTCCATTCCTAATTTTATTAATGCATTATTAAGATCATTTGCCTTGTCTATCGATTCAATATTATTTGAAACAATTAGAGGAAGTTCCAGCTTATCTTCAAGCTCGTGTCCACGTCGCTTGACCAGATCACGCCTTGAAGTTGCTGCAATTGCGGAACAAAGTGCTAAGCGTTTCTCTTTCTTGTTAATTTTCTTGTATATTCTCTTGAAAGAAACCGGGGGATGGGCAACCCTTCCATGCCTTGTCCCAGCGACCCCAGCAGCTTGACCGGCTCTCGGAAAACCTTGCCCCCTAGCCCTTGCAATTCTGGCAATTCCTAGACCGGTATTGCGAGACTCAGCACTAACAACTTCTCCTGCAAGGGGATACCTGCCTTGAGCCTGAAACGAATGTGAGAGTAAGCTGACGTATGTTTTATGTATAACTGAAGGGTAATAAGGTGTATGAAAAACTTGTGGTAAATCTATCATTACTACGTTACTACTATCCAGATCTAATACTCTTGCTTTCAAGTTACTTGGCCACCACTTCTACGATTTTAGGCTCGAGAACTTTAGTATTCTTCTGCCTAATCGGCATTCTCAGCTTTACTAGTCTTTTTGGAACTCCCGGGATCGAACCTCTAACAACTATAAAGTCACCATTTAATGCTCCGAAGTGCTTGAAGCCTCCTTTGAGGTTGATGTCAAATCCTTCTTCAGAAGTGTTCCCAATTAACAATATCCGCTTATTATATTCGATCCTTTGATGAAAGCCCCTTTGACCCTGTCGTGGAACAGTAAACATTACAACTGCTGGAGATATAGGACCCAGCGTTCCCACAGCACGAACACTCTTTCTCGATTTGTGCTGCTTTCTCTTAACTCCAAACCTAGTAATAGGCCCCTCTACCCCTTTGCCTCGTGTAATAGCAGCAACATCTATCGATTGACCTGTTCGAAATATGTCGCTCACCTTTAACTTCTTACCTAGGATCGATTTTGCATAATCAAAGTTTTGCTTAGTATTGCTGCCTGTAAGTTTGATTTCAAAAGTATAAGGTTTCTTTTGGGACAATCTAGCATCCTTAGGAGAAACTGAAACCAAAACAGCTACAGAACTAACATTATTGAGACGATCTTCTGCTTTACTGATCGCCTCTTCCAAGGAACCTGACTGAGTCTTTTTTTTCTGCTCCTTAAGGGTATCTTGAGAAATTATGTCAAACAAGGCATGCCTACCATAGTAATCGACTCGATATCCCCTTATACCCATAATAGTCAATGGCGGAGTCGCCAATATTGTGGAAGGGTTTGCCAGTTGCTTCCCGAAGTTGGGAGTTCTGTCCCGATCATCAACAGTCACTATGTTCAGCATTCCTACCTTAAACCCTGCAAATGCGCCAAGGAATGGTTTAGGTTCTGTACTTTGGGCCCAATTCCGAACTCTTGCTTCTAGGCTTTTTGCTCTAGCTCTAGGTCTGAATGCCATACTGCCCCTTCGTGGAGCGCTATATTTTCTATGGCCCATGAATAGAGCTTCCCTCCCCCTGCCCCTTTAATAAATTTATATAAATTCAATCAAATCTCTAGTCTATGGTTCTATTGACCGCAAGCCCCACACGAAGGGTGTTAATTATGGCAAGTGAGCCAAGTAAAGCCTCTTCCAATCGAACACTGTTGGTGCTTTGGAGGGGAAACATATTGACAGACAGTGATGAATTAACGATGTTACTATCAATCTTATTCACAATTTCCCTAACGTCTTTTCGTGGCGAACCAAATATGACCACCACCTCTGATGTGTCCTTAAAACTGTTAGCGAGGGACTGATGGATGAGAGATATCGGTTTTCCCCTCCTCGAAGTTATTAGGAACTTCACATCAGAATGGCCTTTTGTGATTTCTAACAAAGTTTGAATACAATTTATATGATAGCCCCAATATTGTGTGTCTCTTACTTTTCCATGGATTTCTTCGGCAACCAGATGCCCTTTTTGCACTGACAACTTAAAATTTGCCTTTCGCCTGATT